>JAODLU010000145.1 GCA_025464125.1 Microbacteriaceae bacterium
TGGTCGCCCAGCTGAAAAGGGGCGTGTAGTAGAACGCCCAGAGGGATCCAGCGAACAACACAGCAGCCACGACAGGGTTGCAGAGCACGCGGGAGACCCTGGAGTGCACCGCAAGCAGTATCCACTCCCGTGGACCCCGACTGCCGTCGGTGCGCTTGGTGATCGCCCGCAGCGCCAGGGTAATCGGGGCCGAGGGAGCGAGCAGCACGGGAATCATCATGCCGAGCAGCATGTGCCCGAGCATGTGCGCGCTGAACAGGTACTTCTCGTACGCGTTCACGCCACCATTTGTCACGTAGAAGAGCAGGGCGAGTCCAGCGAGCCAGAGCACCGTGCGGTACCAGGGCCAGCTGTCGCCGCGGCGGCGCAGACGCCAGACACCCGCGAGGTAGAAGAAGGCGAGAAAGCCGACGATGAGCACCCACATCAGGTCAAATCGCCACTCGGTGAAATACCTGGCGAATGTGAGTTCCGGAGGCAGCGCCTCCCCCGTGAGGATGAAGGCGGGAGTAGTAGTGACCTTCACCTGCGCAACGGGCGTGGCTGTTCTCGCAAGCGCAGCAGCGACGCCGGACGCCAGGCCCATGAAGCCGAGTTCTGCAGCGATGAGCCACCAGAACAGCCTCTTGCCACCGTTCTTCGCCACCTGCATCCGCCCGACGAGGAACCTGCGCTGCACCAGGCCGAACAGGCCGAGCGAGCCGAGCGCGAAGACTTTGACGAGCACGAGGATGCCGTACGGGGTCAGCAGTGCCTGCAGCGTGCCGACCCGCAGGGCAGCGTTCACGTAGCCAGACGCCGCCACCACCACGAAACAGATAATCGCAAGGGTCGAGTACCTGGAGATGATCGGTCCGATGCGACCAGCCTCGAGGGTGCTGCGAATGAGCACGATCGTGAGCAGGCCGCCTAGCCAGATCGCGGCGAACAGCAGGTGAAGGCCGAGCGAGGTCACCGCCGCGTCATGGCCTGATGCGTCAGCCGAGTGCCCCTCCTGCGCCATAGGTACGAGACCGACAGCAGCGAAGGCAGTCACGAACAGCAGGAGCGTGCGGTTGCGCACCGCAAAACACAGCACTGTGGTGGCAGCGGCAACCAGGGTGGTGGCAAGCCAGGCCTGGCCGATCTCGAACGTGGTCAGGAACTGGCCGAGCACCGCGCCGAAGTTCTGGTCGAGAGTGATCGTGCGGTTGGTGACGCTGAGGAATGTGAGAAAACCGGTAGCCGCACTTGCTACCGCCCAGAACGCAGCAGCGCCCGCGGCGATGTCGAGGGCACGACCGAACTCGCGGAACTTGTCGCTCAGGGCGAAGCAGACGAGCACGAGAGCGCCGATGGTGCCCGCGGCACCCAGGTTCACCAGCATTTTGGCGATGGGTAACCCGAACCGCACGAACGCACCAGGATCGAAGATCTTGGCGGGGGCGGCTCCGCCACCGAATTGCAGGGCGGCCAGCAGGGACAGGAAGCCCACGACCAGCAACAGGGCTGGCCCGGCTATCTTCACGAGCCTTGGCACGGCATCCAGCCTAGGCGAGCACGGTGGACCTCACCTGACAGGCCTTAAAAGCCGGAGGGGATGTCGACCTGAAAGTCGACATCCCCTCCGAATAAACCAGAGCGTGAGAGCAGTGTTACTTCGCTGCTGCCTTCAGCTTGCTGCCGGCGCTGACCTTTACGCCATAGCCAGCCTTGATCTCAATGGCCTCACCCGTGGACGGGTTGCGACCTGCGCGAGCTGCACGGTGGGTGCGCTCAACTGCGAGCCAGCCCGGAATCGTGACCTTGGTGCCCTCTTTGACCGAAGTGGCGAGGGTGTCGAAGAGCGAGTCGAGGACGCCGTTGACGGCAACCTGGCTCTGCCCTGATGCTGCGGCAACTGCCGCTACGAGCTCGGTACGGTTTAGTGACTTGTCAGCCATTAGGTCCTCCTCGGACATTGTGCTTATGCAGAAACAGACTTCTCGCTCGCGGAAGAGTGCCCGCGAGCCAGTTCAGATGTGGCGTTCAGATACGGCCCCGAGCGTACACGCCAGCGACCGCCTGTAATTTACCAGCTTGACTTGGTGATTCCCGGCAATTCGCCCCGGTGAGCCATATCGCGGAAACGAACGCGTGAAACACCGAACTGGCTGAGGAAGCCACGCGGGCGTCCGTCGATCGCGTCACGGCCGCGAACGCGGACCGGCGAAGCGTTGCGCGGAAGCTTCTGCAGGCCGAGGCGAGCGGCTTCGCGCTGCGCGTCGGTCGAGGTCGGGTCGACAAGGGCCTTCTTCAGCTCGAGTCGCTTGGTCGCGTAGCGTGCGACGACGATCTTGCGCTGCTCGTTGGCAGCGATCTTGCTCTTCTTCGCCATGTGTTAGCGCTCCTCGCGGAATTCGACGTGCTGGCGCACGATGGGGTCGTACTTCTTGAGTACGAGACGGTCGGGGTCGTTGCGGCGGTTCTTCTTGGTCACGTAGGTGTAACCGGTGCCCGCGGTCGAACGAAGCTTGATGATCGGACGAACGTCCTGTGCCTTTGCCATTAGATCTTCTCCCCACGGGCAAGGATGTCCTTGACCACGGATTCGATGCCACGAGCGTCGATGACCTTGATGCCCTTGGCGCTCAGGGTCAGAGTCACGTTACGGCGAAGCGACGGGACGTAGTACTTCTTCTTCTGCACATTCGGGTCGAAGCGTCGGTTGGTGCGACGGTGCGAGTGCGAAATGTTGTGTCCGAAGCCGGGAACGGCTCCGGTCACCTGGCACACTGCGGCCATGGTTTTCC
>JAODLU010000197.1 GCA_025464125.1 Microbacteriaceae bacterium
GACGAGGCTGTCGCGTTGGTCGGCCCCGAGATTCCGGTCTTCTCCGGGCCGTCTGGGTTGCTCGAGCAACTCACCGGCTACCTGCTGCACCGCGGCCTCATCGCCTCGATGAACCGTCCTGCGCTGCCGACAGCGCAGTCGCTGCTGGCTGGCGCACGCAGGGTGATCGTGCTCGAGAACGTAGCCGACCCCACCAACGTTGGCGCGATCTTTCGTTCGGTCGGCGCGATCGGAGCGGATGCCGTACTCGTGACTCCGCGTTGCTCAGACCCGTTCTACCGCAGGGCCATCCGTGTCAGCATGGGCACCGTGCTGCAGGTGCCGTGGACGCGGGTAGGCGACTGGACCTCGACCCGCCAGCTGCTGGTCGAATCCGGATTCCACATTGCTGCCCTCGCCCTGACGGACGACGCCGTGAGCCTGCGCGACTTCGTTTCGCCGCCAAAGCTCGCACTGGTACTCGGAGCCGAGGGCGACGGGCTCACGCCAGAGGCCATCGCTGCTGCCGACACTGTGGTGCAGATTCCGATGGCGCACGGCATCGACTCGCTGAACGTGGCCGCTGCGGCAGCTGTCGCGATGTGGGCTGTGGTCTAGAGCGCGCGCACCGAGTTGTTGCGGGCGTCGTGGGTGAGCTCGACGAGCCCGAGGGATTCGAGCAGGGGCGGCAGGTACATGCCGAATCGGCCGCGGTAGCCCTTGCGGAGGCCGTACCAGCCGCCGACCGGGTTGGTCTCAGACCGGCCGAAGCTTTCTACCGTGCCGTCTTTCGCGGGCTTCTGCTCGTCAGCTGCGCCGACCGGCACCCAGTCGCCCTGGGCTTGCAGCCACTCGTGCAGGTCTTCGATGGCGCGAGCCTGGTACTTGAGTGTGGTCGAGCCGACCACGCAGACCAGCTCGTCGCCCTCCTTGTACATCGAGTACTGAGAGGTGCCGGGGGCCGTGGTCAGCTGCCACGGGTCTTCCTTGGTTCCAGTAGACATGGCCATAGCGTAACCCCTCGGTTACGGTCCCGCACCAGTTGTGCTCAGGACCAGTTACACGAGCAGTTGGTGCTTCGCGAGATCCTTGTACAGCGGCGTGCTCTTCACAAGCTCCGAGTGGGTGCCTGTTCCGACAACCCGTCCGTGCTCGATGACCACAATCTGGTCTGAATCGACAACCGTCGACAGTCGGTGAGCGATCACGATGAGGGTGCGGTTCTCGGCCACTGCGTCGATCGCCTCCCGCAGCAGCTGCTCGTTGAGACCGTCGAGACTCGACGTCGACTCGTCGAGCAGCAGGATGGGCGGAGCCACCAGCAGTGTGCGCGCGATCGCGAGGCGCTGCCGCTCGCCGCCGGAGAGCATGATGCCGTCCTCGCCGACAGGAGCGCTGAGGCCGAGCTCGTTTCGCTCGAGCACCTCCGTCAGGTTCACGTCGTGCAGCACCTGGATGCATTGCTCGTCGGTCGCGTCGGGCGCGCCGAGCGTGAGGTTGTCGCGCAGGGTGCCGGCGAGTACAGGGGCATCCTGTTCCACGTAGCCGATCTGGGCGCGCAGCTTCTCGCGGTCGAGACCGCGGATGTCTAGACCCCCGATGCGCACGACGCCATCGGTCGGGTCGTAGAAGCGCTCGATGAGCGCGAGGATCGTGCTCTTGCCCGCACCGCTCGGCCCGACGAGTGCAGTGCGCTTTCCGCGCGGCGCCTCGAAGCTGATTCCGTGCAGCACCGTGAGGTCTTTGCGGGGCTCGTCGCCGACATCTGCGGCCTCGCGTTCGGCCAGCCGCACCGCGGCCTCCGGGTAGCGAAACCGCACGTTTTCGAAAGTGATCGCGGCATCCGTCTGGATGGGCGCTGCAGGTTCGATCGAGCCGTCTGACTCGTCTTCGCTCGGCAGCGCGATGATCTCCTGGATGCGACCGAGAGCACCAAGCGCCTGGTTCACCGAGTTGAGCGCGCCGAACGCCGAGCCTAGGGGCATCAGCATCATGAACAGGAACAGGATGAACGCGGTGAGGCTCGCGATCGTGATAGCGCCGCTCGCCACCCTGAACCCGCCGACCCCGAGCACGACGAGCAGCGAAACCTGAAGCGCGATTCCTGCGACCGGCACGACGAGGGCCGAGATCTTGGCAACCCTGATGCCCATGGTCCATGCGCCTCGTGCATCTTCTTCGACGGCGGCGATTTCGCGCTCGGTCGCATTGGATGCCCGCACAGTGCGCACCGCGCTGATAGCCCTGTCGACGCTCGCCGCCAGGTCGCCGACCTTTTCCTGCTGCATGCGGCTCGCAACCCGGATGCGGCCGGAAAGCAGCACCACGGTCACGATCGACACGGCGATGACGAGCGCGGTCAGCCCGAGCAGCACCGGGTCGATGACCAGCATCGCGATGAGGGCGCCGAAGAAGACGAGCGCTCCGCCGATGGAGTCGACGAGTCCCTGCGTGAGCACCGCGTAGAGGAGGGTGGTGTCGGAGCCTACGCGGGAGACCAGGTCACCCGTGCGGCGAGTGTCGAACTCGCTGATCGGGAGCCGCAGCATCCTGCGCACCAGCTGGCGCCTGGCCGACAGCACGACGCTCGTTCCCGTGCGCTGCAGCAGGTAGTGCTGGAAGCCGCTCAATATCGCCGAGACGACCACGAGAATGACGAGCAGCGTCACGAGGTTGCCGAGCGGGTTGCCCTTCTGCACAGCGGTGATGACCTGCTGCACGAGCAGGGGCTGCGCAAGCGATGCACCGGCCCCAAGGATGCTCAGCCCGATGACTACCGCGAGGATCTTCTTGTGCTCGAAGAGGTATGGCAGCAGCTGACTGAAACTGGCGCGGGGCCCGTCGTCTTTCTTACGGCTGAAAGGTGAACGTGACGGGCGGTCCTGCGTGGGTGAACTCATTGTGTCTTCAGTCTTTCGTCAAGCGTGTTCGGCTGCGTACTCCGGGCGGGGTATTTGCTTTCTAGCTCCGGCCGTACTTCTTGTGCACTGCCTGTCGAGAGACACCGAGCGCGGTGGCGATCATTACCCAGCCCATGCCGAGGTTTCGTGCCCTCCGCACGAGCGTAGCTTCGTGACGGTCGAGCTCAGTGCGCATTTCGCTTACGGCATGCAGGGCCTTGAGGGGGTTGTCATCACCGGCTTGTGAGGTGAGTGTGTGCATCGCATCGGACATGGTGTCAACCGTAGTTGACACATCGGAACGCGTCAACCTGAGTTGACATGCTGAGCAATGGATACAATTTCGATGCCCCGAGGGAAATCGATAACTTGGGGGGCGGTCGCCGTGGCGGCGTAGTGGGATCTACTGGCGAAAAGAATCCGTGAGCCTTGGACTTCTCAAAGCTACGTCCAAAGATCATTGGAACTATTAATGGAGCACTATTGCCCCGTCTGCGGGTATCCGGGATTAGAAGCCGAGGCGCGCGAATACGGTCTTCC
>JAODLU010000203.1 GCA_025464125.1 Microbacteriaceae bacterium
AAGATCGGCGACCGCATCGGCGGCCACATCGTGCAGGGCCACATCGACGGAACGAGCCAGCTTCTCACCGTCGCCAATGGGGATGCGTGGCGCGTGCTTCGCTTCTCCCTCGACGCGGCACTCGCCCCGCTCGTGACCCGCAAGGGGTCAATCGCCATCGACGGGGTGTCACTCACCGTCAGCGCGGTCGGGGACGACTGGTTCGAGGTGTCACTCATACCAGAGACTCTCGCCGCGACAACTCTCGGCGAGCGCACGCCAGGCGATGCGGTCAACATCGAGACAGACATCCTGGCCAGACAGGTCGAAAGACTGATGCAGTACGACAGGAGCAACGCATGAGCCTCGCAACTATCCCCGATGCCATCGAGGCACTGCGGGCAGGGCGCCCGATAATCGTCGCCGACGACGAGAGCCGCGAAAACGAGGGTGACGTCATTCTTGCCGCCGAACTCGCGAGCCAGGAGTGGCTGGCCTGGATGGTGAAGAACACCTCGGGTTTCATCTGCGCTCCGATGACCAACGAGATAGCCGACCGCCTTGAGCTGCCGATGATGGTGGCTCACAACGAGGACCCCCGCGGCACCGCGTACACGGTCAGCGTCGACGCGGCAGACCGCATCAGCACCGGCATCAGTGCAAGCGACCGGGCGCACACCCTTCGCGTGCTGGCGAACCTTGAGTCGACACCGGCCAGCGTGCACAGGCCTGGGCACGTGATGCCCCTCCGCGCGGTGAACGGCGGGGTCCGCGAGCGCGCGGGCCACACTGAGGCAGCAGTGGACCTCATGAAGCTCGCCGGGCTCGTTCCCGTCGGGGCCATCTCCGAGATCGTCGCGGATGACGGCGAGATGATGCGCCTGCCAGGACTTATCGAAATGGGGCAGAGGGAGGGCATCCCGGTAGTCACCATCGAGGCCCTCATTGCCTTCCTCAACGAGACGCAGGCGGCTGCAGACATCCCGCTCGCTGTTGCAGTGCCAGAGACGTCTCGCGTCATCTTCGAGGTTGAGACGACTGTGCCAACCACGCACGGGTCATTCCGCTTCCGCGCATATCGCGACAGGATGACCGGCGCCGACCACCTCGCAGTGATCAGCGACTCCCCCGCTGGAGCACCCCCCCAGAACGGCACCCTTCTGCGTGTGCACTCGGAGTGCCTGACGGGCGAAGTGTTCGGATCGCTCAAGTGCGAGTGCGGCCCGCAACTGGATTCCGCGCTGGACACGATCGCCGAACAGGGCGGCGTGGTCATTTACATGCGCGGCCATGAGGGTCGGGGCATCGGGCTCATCAACAAGCTGAAGGCGTACCGCCTGCAGGAGCAGGGGCTCGACACGTTTGATGCGAACCTCGCCCTCGGCTTTCCCGCCGATGGGCGCGATTACAGCGCGGCTGTGGCGATTCTCGATGACCTCGGCATCTCGCAGGTTCGGGTCATCACAAACAATCCAGACAAGTTGCGCCAGCTGAAGGAGCGCGGCATCACCGTTCTGGAACAGGTTCCGCTGGTTGTGGGAGTCGGCGCCGAGAACGAGCTGTACCTGGAGGCCAAGCGCGATCGCATGGGCCACATCCTCCCCGACGACACTGAACTCGAGCGCGCGGCCATGGCCCACGATCGCACCATCACAGCACAGGAAGGTCACCTCGCATGAGCGGCGAAGGAGCACCACAGACACAGACTGACGGCACAGGGCTGAAGATCACCATCGTCGCAGGACGCTGGCACGACGTGATCTCGAACGGTTTGCTCGCCGGTGCACACCGCGTGCTCGACGCGTCTGGCGCAGAAGTCACGGAGATTCGCGTAGCCGGCAGCTTTGAACTGGCAGTGGTCAGCAAGGTTGCGCTCGAAGAGGGTGCGGATGCCGTCGTCGCCCTCGGCGTGATCATCCGTGGCGGCACTCCGCACTTCGAATACGTGTCGGATGCCGCGACCAGCGGGCTCAGCCAGGTGAGCATCCTCACCGGCAAACCTGTCGGTTTCGGCGTGCTCACCCTCGACGACGAGCAGCAGGGCCTCGACCGCGCAGGGCTGCCCGGGTCGAAGGAAGACAAGGGCGCCGAAGCTGCAGAGGCTGCGCTTGCAACCGCGGTCACCCTTCGCGATCTCAGGGCGCACGGCTAGCACGGCTCTGGTTAGACTCCAATTGTGGCTATCAATCCGTTCAGAATCTTCGTCGTTTTCGGTGTCATTGTCGCGCTGGCCCTGGCCGCTGGTTTCGTCTACATCTTCTTCGTGAACCCGGGCAACCACGGTTCGCTCAATGTGCGCGAAAAGCCGGTAACAACGCAGATCAAGTAGGGCGCATTTGCTGGCGCGTCGGGACCGAGCCGCAGCAGTATCCGAGCGCTAAAATCGGGACTGCTCACGACCATCGCTCGTCCAAGCCTTCCAGGCAAGGAGTTCCATGACCTCCGCCCCTTCCACCCCAGCCGCGTTCACGCCGTTCGCTGAGCCGACTCGCGCTGTGCCAGCGCGGTGGATCGCGCTTTTTGCCACCGCGTGGTTCGGCATCTGGATGGCACAGCTCACGCCGATCCAGCTGCTGCTGCCGAAGCAGGTAGACGAGGT
>JAODLU010000227.1 GCA_025464125.1 Microbacteriaceae bacterium
GCGCAGAAAGCAGAGCTCGTTGCGGTAGACGTTGCCGAGACCTGCAAGGTTGCGCTGGTCGAGAAGGGCAAGGCCGACCGCGCGTACCGGATCGCTCGTGAGACGGAGGAGGGCTTCATCCGCATCCCAGTCCGCCCCGAGCAGGTCCGGCCCGAGGTAGCCGACCACTGACTGCTCATCCTCGCGCGCCACCACTTCCAGCAGGCCAAGGGAGAAGCCGACAGCTGTCCACTCGTCATTGGCCAGGATTGCCCTCGCCTGCCACGCGGGTCGCCTCCATCGCGTGCCGTCGCGGTAGATGTGCCACGAGCCCTCCATCTTGAGATGGCTGTGAATCGTGTGCTCGCCGACACGCATGAGCAGGTGTTTGCCGCGGCTGACGACGGACTCCACCGTCTCGCCGGTGAGATCAACCGTGGCGAAAGCCGGAACGCGGATATCGCAGCGGGTCAGCACTGTGCCGTCGAGTACTGCGGCCAGGTTCTTCGCCGCGAGGTAGACGGTGTCTCCCTCAGGCACGCAGCCTCAGCCCCTGTGGAGTCGTGCTGAATCCAGCCTCCACGAGAGCGTCGCCGAGTGGGGTGCCGATCACGAAGACGCCGTTCGCTTTCTCGACCTTGAGGCGACCACCGCTCCTGCGGATCACGGCGGTGAGCGCACGCGCCGCCGCCGAGAGGTCACGCTCCCCGGTACCGAAAGTGAGCATCGTCTTGCCGCCACGCTCCACGTAGAGGGCGAGGGCCCCATCCACGATCACGACGATCGATCCAGCCTTGCGACCAGGACGGTGGCCGCGCTTGTCGTCTTCTTTTGCTTCGCCGGCGGCGAGCGTCGACCCCAACGCCTGTGCAGGGGCAGCCGGCCATGGCAGCGCAGCGCCGTAGGGGTTCGCCGGGTCGGTGGCCGCGAGTGCGTACGCGATCGGTTCGCGCTCGGAGTCGGGTTCGCGGGTGAACGACCGCAGCCTGTCTACGGTCGCACCAGTCGCGAACTGTGCGCCCCCGAGCCCCTCGACGAAGTAGCCCCTGCGGGCCTTGCCCGTCTCCTCGAACTGGGCCAGCACCTTGTAAACGAGGGCGAAGCCGCCACGAATGGCCTCACTTTGCACCGATCCCCTCGTGACCACTCCGTAGCGTTCGAGCAGCAGCTCGGCCGTGGCCACCCCGCGCACGGTCGGGTCGGCTTCGGCGAGAGGAAGCAGCGACCAGCGACCAGCAGCACTCGGCGGCCCTGCCTGGCTCGGCATCGCAGGTCGCGCCCTGCCGCGGTATGCGCGGCTGCGAGGGATGGCCCGCGGTTTCGTTGGCGTTGCCCCAAGGTATGACCGCAGCGGCGACAGTGTGTCGTTGGTAACGAGCCCCTCCCACACGAGGTCCCACAGCGCTACGTGCATCGCCTTGTCGTCGGTGCTGCCGACCGCGTTGGACAGCTGCCTGAAGAAGTAAGCACCACCACCTGCCAGGCTCGCGAGGATGCTTCGCTGCAGTTCGCTCGTCTCAGCGCCTGTGGGCTCCGGAAGGGTGAGTGCCGCGGACTCAGCGAGATGGAAACTGACCCAGCCGTCATTGCCCGGCAGGGAACCGCCGCCAGACCAGATCACCTCACCGGATGCCGTGAGCTCGTCGAGCATGACCGGCGAGTAGTCCCGCACCCGCGACGGCAGCACGAGCGACTCCCAGGCGGACGCCGGGAGCGCCACACCTGCCAGCTGGTCGATTACCTGCGCCACGCCATCCGTTCCCCTGAGGGGGTCGTCGATGTGCTGCCAGGCCGGCAGGAACCTGCCGAGGGCTGCCTGGTCCACCGGCTCGACCTCGCTGCGAAGGGCGGCAAGCGACCTGCTTCGCAGTCGCCGCAGCACGTCGACGTCGCACCACTCGCTGCCGGATTGCCCTGGCCTGAACTCTCCCTCGGTGACCCGTCGCTGGAGGGAGAGTTTGCGCAGCGCCTCCAGCACTACGGCGCTGCCGAGCCCGAAGCGTTCGGCGACGCCGGCGACGGTGAAGGGCGCATGAGTGCGGGCATAACGGCTGACCAGGTCACCGAGAGGGTCATCCACCGGCTCGACGAATGCCGCCGGAATGCCAATCGGCAGCGGGGTTCCCAGGGCGTCGCGCAGTCGGCTCGCGTCTTCGATGACCGCAAAGCGGTCGCCGCTGGCACGCCAGATTCGCGTGGAGCGCTCGAGGTCGACCAGCCAGGTGTCCAGTGGCGCGGAGGTCTCGCTCTCGGTGCTGTCAGGCGCCTGGCTGCCTGGCACCAGCGCCTCTGGCTCCAGCCTCTCAGCCAACTCGGCGCGCGACATCGGGCCGAGCATGCGCAGCAGGTCGACTACCCCCTCGGCTCCTCGTGCCCGTCGGTCAGGTGCCAGCCGCTGCAGTTCCAGCTCGGTCTGCTCGATGACCGCGGGGTCGAGCAGTTGCCGCAACTCGGCCCGCCCGAGCAGCTCGGCCAGCAGGGTCGGGTCGAGCGAGAGTGCAGCGGCCCGGCGCTCAGCCAGCGGCGAGTCTCCTTCGTACATGAACGCGGCGACATATCCGAACAGGAGGGACCGCGCGAATGGCGAGGCGGTCTCGGTCTCGACCTCCACGACGCGGATGTGACGGCTCTCGATCTGCTCGGTGAGCAGGATGAGGGCTGGCAGGTCGTACACGTCCTGAAGCACCTCTCGTACGGCCTCGAGGATGATCGGGAAGCTCGGGTAGTTGCGGGCGACATCCAGCAGCTGGGACGCGCGCTGCCGCTGCTGCCACAGCGGGGAACGCGTGCCGGGGTTGTACCGGGGCAGCAGCAGCGCACGCGCTGCGCACTCGCGGAAGCGGGATGCGAACAGCGCGGACCCGCCGACCTCCTCGGTGACGATATCCCGCAGTTCAGCCGAGTCGAAGGCGAACAGTTCAGCACCAGGCGGTTCACTCTCGGTGTCAGGGATGCGCAGGATCACGCCGTCGTCGCTCGCCATGGCGCCCCCGTCCATGCCGAACCGCTCGCGGATGCGTGCCCCGATCGCGAGCGCCCACGGTGCGTGCACCTTCATGCCGTATGGGGAATGTAAGACGACCCGCCAGTCCCCGAGTTCGTCGCGAAAGCGTTCCACGACGAGCGTTCGGTCGGTCGGAACGTGACCCGTCGCCTTTCGCTGGTCGTCGATGAACGCGACGAGATTGTTTACGGCTTTCGGGTCCAAACC
>JAODLU010000229.1 GCA_025464125.1 Microbacteriaceae bacterium
CTGGCCGCTTACTAAGTAGACAGGCACTGAGATCTTCGAGTAGTCGATATCCGGCGTGCCCTTCGACACTCGCACCGGGGCCCTGAAGCGAGCCGCCGCCGCGCACTCCCATGCACCAGGGAGCAGGCTCGATTCGAGGCGACGATCGACGTAGGCCTCGTCCTCGATCCACTTCTTGTCGTGGAGCAGTGCGCCGACGAGGGTGACCATCGCCTCACGGCTGCCGTCGTAGTCGGTGAGCGCGTACCGCATGCTGTCCACCACTGCGCCACCTCCGCTGATCGCGACGATCGCTTTCGCCTTCAGGTGCGGGGTGGGCTGGGCGGCGTCACGGAGGAGAAAGTTGGCACCCATCGAATTGCCGAGGAAGACTGCATCCTCGATCTTCATGACCGCGAGGAAGTCCTTGATGTGCACGACCATGCGCTCGTAGAAGTTCTCGAAGTCGTGGATCTTGGCGGTCTGGCCGTAGCCCAGCCAGTCAGGCACCACAACACGGAAGTTCTTCGCCAGTTCGGCGATGTTGTATTCCCAGCTGATGTCGCCCTGGCAGCCGTGCTCTCCGCCATGGAGCGCGACAACAGTCGGGCCGCTGCCCGCCTCGAAGTAGTGGGTGCGGAATCCTCCGACGTCGACGAATGTGTCGATGGATTCGTAGGGGGTTGGGGTCGGGACCGACATGATCGTTAACTACTTCCTTGTAATTAATGGACGCCTCAGCGTGCGAGATTCCAACTACAGTTTACCTTCACGAAGATTAGACTGCATTCAAGATACGGTACAGCCTGCTCTTGCCGCGCATCGAAGCGCGGCCGACTCACCCAGCAGTTCCGACAATGAAGACGGAGATCACCATGACCGACACGACGACAAGCACGGACACGTCCATCCACGAAAAGCTGGACAAGCTCCAGGCGCTCGAGGACATCCGTGTTCTCAAGGGCCGCTACTGGCGCTACGTCGACACGAAACAGTGGGCAGCCTTCGAGAAACTGTGGGCGCCGGATTCGAGCTTCTCCGATCGCTCCGCCAATTTCTCCTGCTCGACGCCCGCGGGAATCGTTGAAGCGATCTCGGGCGCACTGGAGACTGTCACCTCGATTCACCAGGGCACGCCATCGGAGCTCGAGATTCTCGGGCCCGACACTGCCCGTGGCATCTGGTCGATGACCGATGTGCTGTTCTACCCGAGCCCGTCACCCGAGACCCAGCCGAACGCGGGCATCACCATCCGTGGGTACGGTCACTACGTCGAGCAGTACGTGAAAATCGATGGCCGCTGGGTGTTCAAGAAGTCTGACTTGTACCGCCTGCGACTCGAGCGCACCGAGGCCACGAACACTGAGTACCCGCCGGACTTCAGCGTCTGAGTCCTGTTGTAATTGTGTGGAGCGTCAGCGCTTGACGTGCAGCGACGCTGAGATCGTGTCGGCGAGGATGTTTATCGAGTCCTCGACCCCAGGAACGATGCCAATCAGGGCCAGAAAGCCGTGGATCTGACCACGGAAATCGAAGTGGTGCACCGGCACGCCGTCCGCCGCGAGGCGGGCGGCGTAGTCGGAGCCCTCGTCGTGCAGGGGGTCGTGCTCGGCAGTAACCACGATCGCGGGAGGCAGGCCAACCAGTGATCGCCTGTAGGTGGGGGAGGCCAGGGGGTCCCTGAGCTTGCCCGGGTCTGGCACGTACTGGGTCCAGTACCACTGCAGTTGCTTACGAGTGAGGTAGTAGCCGCTGGCGTTCTCGGCGACTGATGAGCACGCGAGGCTTGAGTCGAGGCTTGGGTAGAGCAGCACCTGCAGCGCGATTGGTGTCTGCGGATCCCCGCTTCTTGATGCTGCGAATGCAGCGGCGATGTTGCCCCCGGCGCTGCTGCCCATCACCACTACCGTCTTCGGGTCCGCTCCATATTCCTCGCCGTGCTCCTGCACCCAGGAGTAGGCCTCGCTGAGATCATCGAGGGCTGCCGGAAACGGAAACTCGGGAGCCAGCCGGTATGCAACGCTGACGACGACCATGTGGCTTCGTGCGGCGAGAGTTCGGCAGAATTTGTCGAAATCATCGAGGCTGCCACACACCCATCCGCCGCCGTGCAGGTAAAGAGCGACCGGCCGGTCGTGTTCGCCTTCCACCGCGTAGAACCGCAGGTCGAGCCCGCTCGGCAGGGTCACGTCAGTGGTGTCGACGCCGTCCCCGCGGAAGATTTCAGCGGGATGCTTCGCCCGGAGTGTCACCAGGGAGCGGCGCACCTCTGCAGGATCATCGGAGAGCGGCAGGAGGTGATCCGGGCCATTTCGGCCGATTATGTCCATGACCGACGCTACGTTCACATCGAGGGTCATCACGCCTCCCAGCGGTCGCATCGTTGCGACCAGTTACTTGAAGATACGCAGGCTGCGCGCATACGTCCAGCAGGCCGCTGGATCCCGGCCCATCAATAATTGACTTGAGAGGTTCGTGGATCGCTGGTGCAACTGGACCGACTCTCGACGATACTTAACCTGTACTGTTCAATCAGAAGCCCGCACCGTAGCGGCGCTTATCGAAACCCAAGGAATGACAATGACGTCTAGCCCCGATTACGATGCCGGCCCGCTCGCCTACTCGAAGGCGCAGGTCGAGTTGATCGAAAGCTCGGGTGGAACCCAGGGCACGATCTCCGAGGGCGGCGAAGGTGTAGTCGTACTCACCACCCGCGGTGCCAAGTCCGGCGAGGTGCGCAAGGCTCCGGTCATCCGGGTCGCACATGGCGATTCCTACTGCGTGATCGCCTCCCTTGCCGGCAACCCGAAGAACCCCCAGTGGTACCACAACGTGATGGCCGACCCGAATGTCACCCTTCAGGACGGGCCCGAAATTCACCAGTACACGGCCAGGGAAGTCTCTGGCGACGAGCGCACTCTCTGGTGGGGCAGGGCCGTCGAGGCCTACCCGACCTACGACGAATACCAGTCGCTCACCGACCGGGTCATCCCCGTTGTCGTGCTCGAGCCCGCCAAGAACTAGCCACACCCCGATTCACCGCGGTCGCAGTTCGCACCGCCGCGCCCTTCAGTACCGAGGAGAAACAACAATGGAGTTCACCGTCATCGCCCGCGATCTCGGATTCACCGAAGGCCCTGTCTGGGCGCCTGACGGCACTCTCTGGGTGGTTTCGATCACTCACAACGCGATTTACAACCTCACCCCCGACGGCGACATCATCCAGAAGGTCGACACCAAGGGGGGCCCGAACGGGCTCACTGTCGATGCAGACGGAGCCGTGTATATCTGCCAGAACGGCGGGGTCTATGGCGGCACCCCCAACACGGAGCCCGGCATCCAGGTCTGGCGCGACGGCACCCTCGAGTACATCGTCAAAGGCGGCGGCGAGTTTGGGCCCGACGCGCCTAACGACCTCTGCTTTGGCCCCGATGGCCGGCTGTACTTCACCGACCCGCGCGGCGATGAAGGCCCGGACATCAATGACCCGACCACGAGCCGCCCTGGCAGGCTCTACTCCTGCAACCGCGACGGCTCAGACCTGGTCATGCACTGGATCGGCCCCGTGCTGATGAACGGCCTTGCCTTCACGCCGGCGGGCGACGCTCTCTACGTGATCCAGACGATGACTCCGCAGCCGATCTGGCGCTTGCCGTTCGACAAGGTCACCGGTCTCGGCGAGCCTGTCGAGTTCTGCCGCCTCATGAGTGGTGCCCCTGATGGCATGGCGCTCGACGCCGACGGCAAACTCTGGGTCGGCGCCAACCACGACAACACGATCCAGGTGTTCAACACCGATGGCTCCTACCTGAAGAGCGTGCCCCTTCCCGAAGGAACCAACGCCGCCAACGTCTGCTTCGGCGGCGAGAACCTCGACATCCTCTTCGTCGCAGGTTCGGGTGCCGGCACGGTGCTTCGCGCGCAAGCCGAGGTTCCTGGGCTCGCGCTGCGAGCCTGATCCAGCCCAACTATCCAGCTGGACTGCAGTGCAATGAAGGAGTGCATCACATGGTGAAAGCAATCGTCTTCCTCAAGAAAAAAGAGGGAATCTCCCGCGAGGAGTTCATCGACTACTACGAGAACCATCACCGGCACCTCGTGCGGCGCCTGCTCACGCCAATCGACGAATATCGCAGGACCTACCCGGTGTATGACGAGTTGCACGGTTCCGACGGCGAAACTCCGACCGACGCTCATCCTGGGTTCGACGTGATCACTGAGATCTGGTTCGAGTCGGAGGCCGCCTGGGATGAGTTCCTCGAGATCATCGCACGGCCCGAGGTGGCTGCCGAGATAGCGGAAGACGAACTGAACTTCCTCGACCGCAGCGCGAACCGCCTTTTGCGGGTTGACGAGTACATCTCCGTCGGAGACTAGTTCTGCGGAGTGGGTCGGTCAGGCGGCTGGTAGCAGCTGCCTGACCTGCTCGATCAACTGCTCGGAGACCAGGTCGAATGGCTCCATGCTCTGTTCGGCCCGGCTGATAACTACCGCGCCTTCACTTGCGGCGACGAGGGTTGCGGCGAACCGTGCCGCTGCTCGCGGTTCTGCGCCGCCCTGCTCGAAGAGTTCGGCGATGCGAGCGCGCCACGATCGAAACACTCCAGCCGTTTGATCGAGAAGTGCCGGGGAGTCGGTTGACACCGTCACCGCCACGATGGCGCAGCCCGCGGCAAAGCCCGAACGGGTGAGGATGGTCTTCCAGATCGCCAGGAACCGTTCAGTGATCTCTTCGGGTGTCGCTCCCACCCACTGGTCGAGAAGGGCCAGCGCTCGGTCACCGGCGAACGTTACCGCGGAGCTGAGGAGCTGATTCTTGCCCTGGGGAAAGTGGTGGTAGACGGATCCCCGGGGTGCGCCAGTCAATTCAAGCAGTTCCGAGAACGACGTGCCTTCGAGCCCGTTTGTGGCCAGCAGCTGTACTGCGCCTTCCACCATGCGCGCCTTCACTTCGCCTGCGATGCGATCACGCCCCAATCGGCTTGACTATGACGACCGTCATAGTTTAGGTTCTATGTACACCATCATAGTTTCTCGAAGGAGCTTTTCATGCCCATGATCGACGTTTACGCCCCAGCAGATCTCTTTCCCGCCGACGCAGATGCGGCGCTCGGCAACGAGCTGGCCTTCGCGGTCCTGCGCGCCGAAGGTCACTACGAAGACCCGATCAACGCGTTCTTCACCGAGAACACTGCGGCGTTCATCCACCGCATGCCCGTCGTGAGCACGGCCGCCTACGCAGTGGATCGTGCGGTGCGCGTGCAGATCGTCACGCCGCCCGGCTCGCTGAACCGCGAGGGCCAGCGCCAGATCACCAGGGAAGCCACCGAGATCGTGGCCAAATTCGCCGGAGACCCGCAGCTGGCCAAGCGCACCTGGGTGATCATCACCGAGGCCGCCGAAGGCGGCTGGGGACTTGCGGGCACCGCGTTCGGACTCGAGGAGTTCGGCGCGCTGGCGGCGCAGGCTGCTGCAGCTCGGGCAGCGGCGGGCAAGTAGTTCGGCCGCTCAGGCCTTCGCGAGGTTCGGCGCCCACCCGATCGCCGGTGCCACCTGGTCGGCGATCACCTGCAGCAGGTGGGTGTTGAACTCGACCCCGAGCTGGTTCGGTACGGTGAGCAGCACCGTGTCTGCGGCCTGCACCGCGGCATCCTTCGCCAGGTCCTCCGCAATGCGCTCGGGGTCTCCGATGTAACTCTTGCCGAACCGGGCCAGGCCGCCGTCGAGATACCCGACCTGGTCGGCCCGCTGCTCATCGGTGCGGCCGCCGAAATAGCGGCGATCCTGATCGGTCACGATAGGCAGCACACTGCGGCTGACTGAGACCCGCGGTTCGCGATCCCAGCCCGCAGCCGCCCACGCCTCGCGGTAGAGGTGGATCTGTTCGGCCTGCAGCTCGTCGAACGGCACGCCCGTGTCTTCGGTGAGGAGGGTCGAGCTCATCAGGTTCAT
>JAODLU010000255.1 GCA_025464125.1 Microbacteriaceae bacterium
GTCGGCGGCAGGAGGAGAAGCACTAGCCCTTCACGAAAGCCATGGCAGTTCCGACGTTCGTCTCGAGTGGTTCGACGGAGTCCATCGTGATTCGCGCAACCGCGGCGCTCGTGCCATCCCACTCGGAATACTCGTCGAGGCTTTGCTCGACTGCGTGCCAGGTGGGTTCAGCCAGGTGCGGAATCTTCCAGTGCCTCGACTCGAGGCGACGTCGGTGCAACTCCGCGTTCGAACAGACGACCTCGATGAACTTGAGGGTCTGGCCCATACGGTCAGCCAGCGCGACCCACTGCTCGCGTGCTGGCCCAACCGCGTTCACCGCGTCGACGATCACCGACTGCCCGGAGAGCAGGATGAATTCGGCGATCTTCTCGGCGACGAGGTAAGCAGCGAGGCCTGTTGGCTGGTCGCTGTCGATGCCCGCACTCAGGATGGCCGACTCGATCGGATCGACCGAAACCACTGTGGCGTTGATGCGCTCGCCCAGGATGTCGGCGATAGTGCTCTTGCCCGCTCCCGGCAGTCCAGCCATCGCGATCAGCACGACGAAGCCTGCCCGCTAGCCCTGCACCAGTTCGGCATAGCGCGCCACGATGGTCACCGTGTCGTGCTCGACCGACAGGAAGCCGTCATCCGCTGTCGCACGGATAGACAGTGCGCCAGAGGTTATGCGCACCTCGCCAGCGCTGAGAATCGCCAGCATCGGCTCATGCCCAGGCAGGATGCCGATCTCCCCCTCAGTTGTGCGAGCGACCACCATGGAGGCGGCGCCGGTCCAGACCTGCTGGTCGGCCGACACCACGCTCACCGTGAGTTCGGCCATCGCTAGCCGTTCTCCTTCTGGATCTTCGCCCACTGCTCTTCGACATCTGAGATCGACCCGACGTTGAAGAACGCCTGCTCTGCAACATGGTCGAACTCAGCCTTGACGATGGCGTCGATGGATTCGATGGTGTCTTTAAGAGGCACGGTCGAACCCTCGACACCGGTGAACTTCTTCGCCATGTAGGTGTTCTGCGAGAGGAACTGCTGGATACGACGGGCGCGCGAGACGGTGATCTTGTCTTCTTCAGAGAGCTCGTCAACGCCGAGGATCGCGATGATCTCCTGCAGTTCCTTGTTCTTCTGCAGGATCGCCTTGACGCTGATCGCGACACGGTAGTGGTCTGCACCCAGGTAACGCGGGTCGAGGATGCGGCTCGTCGAGGTCAGCGGATCGACAGCCGGGTAGAGCCCCTTCGATGCGATCTCGCGGCTCAACTCCGTGGTCGCGTCGAGGTGAGCGAACGTGGTTGCCGGCGCGGGGTCGGTGTAGTCGTCTGCCGGCACGTAGATCGCCTGCAGTGAGGTGATCGAGTGGCCACGGGTCGAGGTGATGCGCTCCTGGAGCACACCCATCTCATCCGCGAGGTTCGGCTGGTATCCCACGGCCGACGGCATGCGACCGAGAAGGGTCGACACCTCAGAGCCGGCCTGGGTAAACCTGAAGATGTTGTCGATGAACAGCAGCACGTCCTGGTTCTGCACATCGCGGAAGTACTCGGCCATCGTGAGCGCCGAGAGCGCAACGCGAAGACGGGTCCCCGGCGGCTCGTCCATCTGGCCGAAGACCAGAGCGGTCTTGTCGAAGACACCGGCCTCTTCCATTTCGGCGATGAGGTCGTTGCCCTCACGGGTGCGCTCGCCGACACCGGCGAACACCGAAACCCCACCGTGATCCTGCGCAACGCGCTGGATCATCTCCTGGATCAACACCGTCTTGCCGACTCCGGCACCGCCGAACAGGCCGATCTTGCCACCGAGCACGTAAGGGGTGAGAAGGTCGATGACCTTGATGCCGGTCTCGAAGAGTTCTGTCTTCGACTCGAGCTGGTCGAAGGGCGGTGGCTTGCGGTGGATCGGCCAGCGCTCTGCGAACTCGAAGGTCTCGCCGGGCTCGCCGTTGAGCACTTCGCCGATAACGTTGAACACCTTGCCCTTGGTCTCATCGCCGACGGGAACGGTGATCGGGCCGCCGGTGTCGCGCACCTCCTGGCCGCGTACGAGGCCGTCGGTCGGGTTGAGCGCGATCGCGCGAACCAGGTCGTCGCCAAGGTGCTGTGCGACCTCGAGCGTGATAACCGTTGAGTTGTCGCCGATGACGATCGTGGTCTTCAGCGCGTTGTAGATCGAGGGAATCGCGTCATGCGGAAACTCGATGTCGACGACGGGGCCGGTGACGCGGGCGACGCGCCCGATGCCGGTTGCCGGCTCATCGGCCTTCTTCTTCGGTGCCGCCTTCTTGGAAGCGGGAGCAGTGGTAGTCATTGCTATCTCTATTCTCTTCGGTCGCTAGTTCTTCACCGAGAGGGCGTCTGCGCCGCCCACGATCTCGGAAATCTGCTGGGTGATCTCGGACTGGCGCGCGTTGTTCGCCAGCCGGGTGTAATCCTTGATGAGCTTGTCTGCGTTGTCGCTCGCAGACTTCATTGCCTTCTGGGTCGCCGCGTGCTTGCTTGCAGCCGACTGCAGCATCGCGTTGAAAATGCGGCTCTCGATGTAGACGGGCAGCAACGCGTCGAGCACGTCACCGACCTCAGGCTCGAATTCGTAGAGCGGCAGCGCGTCGTGCTCACCAGGCGTCTCGACGCCTTCAACTACCTCCAGCGGAAGCAGTCGCACGACCTCCGGGGTCTGGGTGAGCATGCTGACGAAGCGGTTGTAGACGATGTGGATTTCGTCGACGCCGCCCTCACTGGCCGGTTGCAGGAACTTCGCTACGAGTGCTTCGCCAATCTCCTGCGCGGTCTCGAACTTCGGGTCATCGGTGCCACCGACCCAGCTCTGCAGCGAGTCGCGTCGACGGAACGTGAAGTACCCGACCGATTTTCGGCCGACCAGGTAATAGACGATGTCTTTGCCCTGGTTGCGCAGCAGTGTGCTGAGTTCTTCGGACTCGCGCAGCACGTTCGTGTTGAAAGCACCGGCCAGTCCGCGGTCGGAACTGAAGATGACTACCGCTGCGCGTTCGATCTTCTCCGGCTCCGTGGTGAGGTTGGGGTCGTCGTTCGAGAACGTGGCCACCGCCGAAACTGCTCGTGTGATGGCGCGGGAGTATGGACCGGATGC
>JAODLU010000262.1 GCA_025464125.1 Microbacteriaceae bacterium
TCGATGGCCCGCAGCACCTCGTCGTGAGCGAGCACATTCGTGCGCACTCCTGTCACGAATTCGGCGACCGGCACCCGGCGTTCGGCGGAAGCCGACCAGATGACTGCCTCAGCCTCGAGCGCGGCCCCGAGAGACGTCATCGGTCCGGCAGGCAGCGAGGTCGCGATGTTGCCGCCGACCGTTGCAACATTCCAGATCTTGAACGAGGCGAGCAGCGAGTTGGCGCACTGCGCGAACAGCTCGGACTGCGGCAGCACGGCCAGGTCGCGGATCGTGCACGTAGCGGCGATCGTGAGTCCTGCATCCGTCACCGTCACAGGCGCCCAGTCGAACGCCGTCAGGTCGACCAGCCCGGTGAGCCCGGGCTGCGGCTCGGAGAACAGCCAGGTGCCGCCGCCCAGCGGCTTCTCGCCCTCGCCGAAGCGCAGGTCATCGCGGGTGCTCGGCACCCGGATTTCGCGCACGTCGATGAGATCCATTGTTGATCGAGTCAACATCATCGATATGACGAGCGTGTAAACGGGTGAGCTGGCGTCGCTGTCAGGCCCGCGCCTCTGCCATAGTTCGCTAATGGACCAGACCCCCGCCCCCGCTTCCGCGCCATCCGAGATTCCACAGGGTTGGTATCCGGATGAGCAACGTCCGGGTTTCGAGCGCTGGTGGAACGGGCTCATCTGGTCGAGCGCCACTCATAAGGCTCCCAGGTGGTCCGGCAATTACGAGCGCAGCTACTGGCCGGGCATGAACGCGAGCGCCAGGACCGGCTTGCTTGTCGGGCGATTTGCGCTCGCTGCGGCCTTTGTGCCCAGATTCGTGGCCCTGCTCTTACCAGAAGACGGGGACATCCAGGTTGCGCTGGCCATCATCGCGGGGTTCGCAACGCTCGCGCTCATACTTGCCGCTGTCGCCATCTCCTATGCCGTCAAGGGGCTGAAGTCTGCTCCGATTTATGGAGGAAGGGGTGCCGCAGGCTGGGCCATCGGATTCAGCGGCCTCGCCACTCTCTGGGCGCTCAGCCAGCTTGCTTTCGTCATCGCACTGCACTGACGCCACTGGGATCTTTCATCGCCCAGCCGTTGCAGCCACCGGCGCGTAGGCTCATGAGCATGGCAAAGGCGACAGCGGTTCACTTCGGCGCAGGCAACATCGGGCGCGGGTTTGTTGCCCAGTTCCTGCATGCCAGCGGCTACGAGGTCGTTTTTGCTGACGTGAACGCCGAGATCATCGGCGAGCTGCAGGCCACGCCCAGCTACCACGTTCACGAGGTCGGCGAAGACTCGAAGTCCAGTGTCGTCGACGGGTATCGCGCGATCAACAGCGCAACCCACGAAGCTGAGGTGGTTGCCGAGATCGCCAAAGCCGAGGTGCTGACGACGGCGGTCGGCGCGCGCATCCTGCAGTACATCGCCCCGGTCATCGCGAAGGGCCTGGATGCGCGGCCAAAGGATGCCCCGAAACTCACGATCATCGCCTGCGAGAACGCCATCGGCGGCACCGACATCCTCGCTGCCGAGGTGCGAAAGCACGCTCCTGCGCACAACGCAGTGTTCGCGAACTGCGCGATCGACCGCATAGTGCCAGAGCAGGATGGCGGGCTCGACGTCACCATCGAGTCCTTCTTCGAATGGGTGGTCGATCGCACACCGTTCAAGGGTGAGACCCCTGACATTTACGGCGTCACCTGGGTCGACGACCTCGGCCCATTCATCGAACGCAAGCTTTTCACCGTGAACACAGCGCACGCCGCCGCCGCGTACCACGGCATCGACAGGGGTTGGGTGAGCATCCGCGAGGCCCTCGCAACGCCGGAACTGCAGGCAGAGGTTCGCGCTGTGCTCGCCGAGACCAAGGCGCTGCTTGTGGCGAAACACGGATTCGACCCTGACGAGCAGCAGGCATACATCGAGAAGACCCTGGTTCGCATCTCGAACCCCCACCTGCCTGACACCTGCGAGCGGGTCGGCCGCAACCCGATGCGCAAACTGAGCCGCAACGAGCGTTTCGTCGGGCCGGCCGCGCAGCTCGCCGAACTGGGCATGCCAGCGTGGGACCTGCTGAACGCGATGGGTGCGGCACTCCGCTTCGACGTGCCTGATGACGTCGAGAGCCAGGAACTGCAGGCCCTGTTGCGGAGCGGTGTGCCGGCGGAAGAGATGGTCGAGACGATCACCGGGCTTGAGGTGGGGCATCCGCTGTTCCCGCACGTGCTCGAAGTCGTGCAGCTGAGGCTCGCCAGATAGGGTTTGCAGCATGACCGCTGATGTCGACGAAGGCCTCACCTGGGGTGATGAGAAAGATCCGACACACGTCGACGCAGCCGAGCCCCGCGAGCCGGCTGCGCCTGCTGAAGTCGTCGAACAGACCGGTTCAGCCCTGCTCATCACCTACGGCGTCTTCGCTGGCGTGTTCCTGCTATACGCGGTCGGCTGGATCATCGCGATCAACAACATCGGCCTCCCAGTCGAGGGCGTGCTGCCCCAGGTCATGTACCGCCTCGGCGAGGGCCTCGCGGTCGCGGCTCCGGTCATCTGGTTCCTCGGAGTGCTTCTGCTCACCCGGCATGCTCGGGTCGGCGTGCGCATCCTCTGGTTCCTGCTCGGAATCGTCGTCACTGCGCCGTGGCCGTTCATCCTCGGGGGTGTGAAGTGAGCGACCCCGCTGCCAAACCAGGCTCCGTTCCACTGCCCGACCCGGTCGAATCTGCAATGGATTCAGACGCCGCATCCGTCACCAAACGCAGCTATGGCTGGCTGAGCGCCACCATCGCCATCATCTTCGGCCTCTTCTACGCGTACGACCTGTTCGAGGCGATCTCGAACACGATCATCGTCAGCACCACAGTCGCGGAGTTCAATAAGAACGTCGCTCAGCTCGGAATCCCCACCGGCACCGTGCCGTGGGTGATCCTCGTCATCGACATCGCGTTGGCGCCCGTCGTGTTCGTCGCCGCGTTCCTTATCGGGTTGCGGCAGGGCGTGCTCTCGAAAGCCCTGGTGTTCCTACTCGGGCTGGCCGTCGTCGCGGCGCTCACCCTGAGCCTCGAAGAGGGTTTCGTCCGCCTCTTCGGCTGACGCGCGGCCTTAGAAGCTGGCGCCTGGCACGATCGCGAGCAGGATGACCGCGATCAGCAGCAGTTGGGCGAGGTAGCGCGGCCAGAACGGAATGGCGGCCGCGCCGAACTTCTCAGGATGCTCCGCAGCATACGTATTCGCAGGAAACACGGCGACGAGAAAGAACACCAGCGCGATGCCGGCTGCAAACATGGTCCACGGAACAAGGATGCCGCTGCCGCCGGCTATTTCGCACACGCCGGTGAAGCGAACCAGGGCCTTGCCACTCGGCCACCCCGGCCGCTTCAGCGCGGGAGGGATCATCGCGGCCATGCCCCGCGCGGGCCCGGGGTTGAAGTGGTTGATCCCCATGCCGACGAACACGATGGCGATGAGAATCCGCAGCACCAGCTGCACGATCTCGATGGCGGTCACGGCTCCAGTCTTACTCCGATATTCTCAAAGGGCTGTCCGCTCGCAGACGCGGCACGCACTTCACCGAAATAAGGACTCGATTCGTGGCAAAGCCGATCGTGCTGATCGCAGAAGAACTTTCTCCCGCTACCGTCGAGGCCCTCGGTCCCGACTTCGATGTGCGCAGCATCGACGGCACTGATCGCCCGGCGCTGCTGGCGGCCCTGGCGGACGCAAGTGCAGTCCTCGTG
>JAODLU010000155.1 GCA_025464125.1 Microbacteriaceae bacterium
CCGGAGCCCGTGCTCACGGTTTGTGACAAGCCATGGCGCCAGCTCTTCAGACAGCTCGTCGTAGCTCGGCGACCGGTCGGCGATGAGGGCGTCACTGTTCGATTCGCCTGGGACCACTGTCATAGTAGGGAGCGCTTTCTCAGGAACAAAACCGATATCAGTACACTCAATACTAGAGTCAGCGAGCCTTCCGGCGAGACGTTCAGCGACGACAACACCGACGAAGACCACACAGACGAAGGGGAGCCAGTATGCCTCGCGTACACACCGAGATCCGCGAGGGCGGCGTGCGGGTGGTCGTCATGACCGGCGACGGGTTGAATCCCCTCGATCTCGAACTGATCGAAGAACTGGCAGAGGCCTTTGCCACGCTGGACGCTGACCGCAGCTGCCGGGCGATCGTGCTGGCTTCCGCTGACCGTCACTTCTGTGCCGGCGCTACGAGCAAGTTCGCTCCCGGTGGCAGGAAATGGTCCACCGCCGACCTGTACGCGCTCGCGCCTCGGCTGTTTTCGGTCGACACCCCGGTAGTCGTCGCCCTCAATGGGGCCGCGATAGGCGGGGGAGCCGGGCTGGCCCTCGTCGGCGACTGGCGCCAGATGGCCAGCGACGCGAGGGTTCAGATCAACTTCACGAAGCTCGGCTACACCCCGGGCTTCGGGTTGACCCTCACACTTCCCCAGCTGCTCGGGCACCACAGGGCGAGTGACCTGCTGCTCTCCGGCCGGGCGGTCAAGGCTGAGGAGGCTCTTGCCATCGGCTTCAGCGACGGTACTTCCGAGCCGGGCTCCCTGCTCGAGGACGCCATCGCCAGGGCGATGGTATTCGCCGAAGCAGCCCCGCTCGCCGCGCGTGCGCTGAAGTCCCGCCAGCTGCAGCAGCTTCGGCTCGCCCTGCCTCGTGTGCTCGCTGAAGAGCTCGCCCTGCAGGAACAGCTGAAGTCCACAGCCGACTATGCCGAGGGCATGGCGGCGATGAAAGAGCGGCGGCCGCCGGTCTTCGAAGGGCAGTAGATCTACAGGCACTGACCGGTTACCAGTGGCCGACGTTTGCTTCGCGGTCCATGCGCACGTCCACGAGAGCGGGGCCGGTGAGCCCTTCGATGAACTTGGGGATGCCCGCGAAATCCGCAACGGCGCGCACGGTCATGGCACGCGCCCCCATCGCCTCGGCAAGCGGAGCGAGCTCAGGCCAGTCGATGAATGAGTGCACCTCCGACTCACCGTGACCGCGCAGCTTATTGGTCTCCGCCCCGTACGCACCGTCGTTCAGCACGACGACGAGCAGGGGAATCTTGTTGCGTACGGCAGAGGTCAGCTCGCCGAGGGTCATCATGAACCCGCCGTCGCCCATCAGAGCAACCGTGAGCGTCGAAGGGTCGACGGCTGCAGCGCCGATGCCGGCTCCAAGCCCCAGGCCGATCGACCCGAACGTGCTCATATGGGTGAACCTTCGCGGCTCAGGCACGCTGAGGTAACGCCAGCCCGCAACGATGAAGCGACCGACATCCGTGACGACAGTGCGGTTCTCCGGCAGCACGCGATCGAGCTGGATGACCGCAGTTCGCACGTCGACGGTTCCGTCGTGGGAGAGATCGGTGAACTCGCTCTCCGGCGTCCAGTTCGCGATCCTCTCGGCGTATGGCCTGCCCCAGCCGGAACCCTCGAACTCCGCTTCCCTGAGTGCGTCGGCCAGCGCGGTGGCCACCTGCCTCGCGTCGCCGATAAGAGCCTCGTCCACCCTGAGGTAGAGGCCGATGTCGCGTGGCTCGATGTCGATCTGCACGATCCGTTTGCCTGCGAACAGCTGGCGCTTGTCTGTCGTGTAGCGGTTGAGGCCTGCACCGAACGCGATGATCACGTCAGCCGCGACGATGGCATCCGTCGCGATCGTGTTCGACAGGGAGCCTGCAATACCGAGATTCATCGGATGCCCGCGAAACATGTCGCGCCCGAGCAGCGTTGTTGCTACCGGCGCGCCGAGGATCCCTGCAAGGTCGAGCAGGGCATCGCGGGCTCCGGATAGCGCGGCTCCCCGGCCTCCGAGCACAAGCGGGCGCTTGGCGCCCGCGATCACGTCGAGCGCGCGCTCGATCGCGTCATCGTCGGGCCTGGGCGGCAGGTAGCTGATCACCGGTGTCGGTTTCATGGCGACCGGCTCGACATCCTGCTGCATCATGTCGTACGGAAAGTTGAGCACGATGGGGCGACGCTCGGTGCGTGCACGGTGGAGGGCGCGGGCGAGGTCGAGCGGGGCGGTCTCTGGTCGGTATACCCGTTCGTAGCCGGCTCCGGTCGGCGCGATCGCAGCACCGATGTCGAGGCTCTGCGTCCACGTGCGCACCGCGGGAGTATCGCCGGTGAGCAGCACCATCTGGCTGCGCGCCTTCGTCGCCTCGGTGAGCGCGGTGAGCGTGTTCATCAGGCCTGGCCCGTGGGTCACCGTGGCGACAGTCACCTCGCCAGACATGCGGTGGTAGCCATCCGCCATCGTGATGGCGCCTGCCTCATGGGTGGCGCCGTAGTAACGCCCGCCCATGGCATCGATGTAGTGCGCGGTGTACTGCATGTTCGCGTCACCGATGAGTCCGAACATCGTGTGCACGCCCTGGTCTTTCAGCGCTGCGGCGAACGCCACGTATGCCTTCATTTGTTGTCCGATCCTGTGCCGTAGACCTGCTCGACCGCTGCGGCCATGGTGTCGAACGGCACCCTGCCGTCGATCGGTACCCCAGGCCGCCAGAAGGGCGGCTGCACCGAGGTGATCTCCTGGCCGTCGTTGCGCACGATCTGCCCGTTGATGGCTGCCGCGCGATCGCTGAGCAGGTAGACGACCAGCGGAGCGATGACGTCAGGAGTGGGGGAGGGTGCAACGGCCTTGGCCGATAGCCCGAGACTCGTGCTCTTCGTGCCGCGCACCGTCGACATCTGCGTCAGCGCGCGCGGCATGATCGCGTTCACGCGAACGCCGGTGCCCTGCACCTCCACCGCCCAGCCGTAGGTCATCGAAGCGATCGCGCCTTTGGTCGCACCGTAGGTCGACACGCCTGAAAGGCCGAGGTAGCTGCCGGAGGAGATGTTGACGATCGCGCCGGAATCCTGCGCGACCATGTGGCGAAGAGCATTGGTTCCGCAGAACATGGCACCGAGCACGTTGATCTCGATGGCCCGGCGCAACGATGTCTCGTCCTCTTCCCACGGCAGCCGGTCGTGGATGATTGCCGCATTGTTGACCAGCCCGTCCAGGCGTCCGAAGCTCGCGATGCTGGTGTCGACCAGCGAGGACGCGAAGTCCCAGTCGGTGACGGAGCCGACGCTTGCGACGGCGGTGCCCCCGGCATCCTTCACCATGGCAACGGTCTCTTCAGCGCCGTCGTTCGAGATGTCGTTGACCACGACACTCGCGCCCTCTGCTGCGAGCGCCAGCGCGTATGCGCGCCCGAGCCCTCCGCCAGATCCGGTGACGATTACTGCCTTGTCCTGCATGTTGTTCATCGCTCTGCCTTCATCGAACCGGTGCTTGCGGAAACTGCTGGTGTTGCTGCCTGTCGTGTGAACTCTGCACGCTCGATCGAGACGCGCCGCGCGATCGACGCGGTGCGCCGCCTGGTGCGAAGCATGAAGCTGTAGAGCACAGCACCGTCGCGCCACTGGGTCACGACCTGGCCCTGAGGGCCGGTGAAGTAGTTCTTGCCCTCGAGCCACGCTGTGCCTGTCATGCGCCCCTGGATCCAGCGCTGGTAGCGCGCATTCACTTCCGGCTTGACTTCGAGAGAGGTGTAGCTACGCCGCATCATTCGCCTGATCTCGGCAACGATGTATGCGGACTGCAGCTCGAGCATCGAGGTGATGGGCCCGCCACCGTTGGTATTCGGGCCGTACATGATGAAAAGGTTCGGAAACTTCGGCACGCTGATTCCGAGGAACGCTGCAGCGCCGAGCTTCCAGGTTTCGGCGAGCACGGCTCCATCCCGCCCGATGACGTTCAGCGACGACAGGTACTGGCTTGCTTTGAAGCCGGTTGCCGTGATGAGAACGTCGATCGGCACTTCGCGCCCGTCGTCTGTCACGATTCCGGCTGGCGTCACACGCGCTACCCGGGCAGTGACGAGTTCGACATTGTCGCGGAGGAGAGTCGGGTAGTAGTCGTCTGCCGCCACGCGACGTTTGGCCGAAAAGGTATAGGTGGGCGTCACGGCCGCTTTTAGGTCTGGCCTGTCGGCGAACACCCTGTCGATGAATG
This sequence comes from Microbacteriaceae bacterium, assembly GCA_025464125.1. Lineage (GTDB taxonomy): Bacteria > Actinomycetota > Actinomycetes > Actinomycetales > Microbacteriaceae > Lacisediminihabitans. The sequence goes on from JAODLU010000155.1 coordinate 4,243, forward strand.
CGAGAGACGCACTCCTGGCCCGCTCGCTGCGAGCGTTTCCCACAACGTAGATCGGCTGCCAGGTGTGCTGCCATTCGCTGCGCGACATCACCTTCAGTCGTCTCCACGCGCGACGAATCGGACTGTCGAAGACCAGCCTCTCCTCTGCCGTCAGGTCGCGCGCGTGCTTCGGCAGCACCCAGCCGGGTTCCCGCTGCACTACATAGAGCTGTTCGACCATGGGCGCGATCTTCGGGATGATCTGCACCGATGTCGAGCCGACACCGACGATTGCCACCCGCTTGCCTGCCAGGTCGAGGTCGTGGCGCCACTGGGACGTGTGAAAGCGCTCTCCGGCGAATTCTTCGAGTCCGGCCCACGCCGGATGCTTCGGATCGCTGAGCATGCCCACCGCACTCACGACGATCTCGAACTCCTGTGCCTCGCCGGATTGCGTGGTGATTGTGTACAGCTGCGCAGCGTCATCCCAGATGACGTCGCTGATGCGCGTGTTGTAGCGAAAGTGCGGCGCCAGGTCGAAGTCGTCGACGGTCTGCTTGATGTACTCGAGCAGCTCTGCCTGGCCGGCGTGTGTTCTCGACCAGTTGTGGCTGTTGAACGAAAACGAGTAGATCGATGAATCGACATCCACCTCGGCGCCTGGGTAGTCGTTCGCCCACCAGGTGCCACCGGGTCCGCCGTGCGCCTCGAAGATCGTGAAGTCCGCGATGCCGGCCTTCGTGAGCTTGACGCCCATGGCGATTCCGCCAAATCCACCACCGATGATGGCGATGCGCGGAATCGACCTTCGTCGGTTCTTCTTCGGTGAAGACACCTGCGACCTCTCCGGGTGTGCTGCCGCACGACTGTGTGGGGCTGCGTTCGTCGTCGAGGATATCAGTATCCTTTTCTCGATGCGAATGACCGGGTCGCCGGTGATAGGGGCGATGAGCGCTGGTGAGAGGGTTACCCGTGCGAAAATCGATGCACGAGGTCGACCGTGTGAGTCGCGGCCAGAAACGGCCCTGGCGGTAACTACCGAGTGAGGAATGGCCCAGTGGCGAAAGAGAACCAGGATTCCGTGCCGGGCCCGAAGCTCGCCGAGCAGGTGGCGGCCAAGGTCGAGAAGCAGATCATGGATCTCGGCTGGCCGGTCGGGCAGATCATCGGCTCCGAGCAGTCGCTCATCGAAGAGCACGACGTGAGCCGGGGGGTGCTGCGCGAAGCCGTGCGCCTGCTCGAACACCATGGGACGGCGAGGATGCGCAGAGGGCCGGGTGGTGGTCTCGTTGTGACGGCGCCTGACATCCGCGCGGTCCGCCGGTCGGCTGCTCTCTACCTGCGCTACTGGAAGGTCGACGTGGCGAGCCTCGTCGCGGCGCGCACGATGCTCGAGCTGAACTGCATAGACCTCGTCGCCAAGCGCATCCACGACCCGAGTGTCTCCACGCGGCTTTCCCGGGTGCTCGAAGCCGAGATCGGCCCGTCGGGAGGGCCGGCGTCGGCCAAGGCCCTTCGCATGTTCCACTTCGGGCTCGCCGACCTTGCAGATAATCCTGCTATCAGCCTGATTACGGAAATTCTCATGGAACTGCAGGACGAGTTCACCCTCGAAGCGAGCAAAGGGGAGGTGCCGGGCGGCGTTCGCGGGCGCGATGCTGGCGAGAGTCATCGCGCGCACACCGCCATTTACGACGCCCTCATGGCTGGGGATGTCGCCCTCGCGAGAAATCGCATGGCTCGTCACCTCGGTGGGGTTGGCCGCTACACCGTTGGGCATGATGCCGACCAGTACGGCCACGACGTCGACCTCGCTACCGGCACTCGCGACGCTGGCGTGGAGTAGCTCACGCCCTGACGGGGTCCGGTCGATCGAGACCGAGCGTGTCGCGGAGCGTGTTGCCCGGGTATTCAGTGCGGTAGATGCCGCGGTTCTGCAGCTCGGGGACGAGCAGGTCGCAGAAGCGGTCGAGCCCCTCCGGCATGTACGGCGGAATGATGGTGAACCCGTCGCTCGCGTGCCTGTCGTACCACTCCTGCATGCGATCGGCGATGGTGATCGCCGTGCCACGCAGCAGCTGGTGGCTCTGCGACTTGGTGCGCTGGCGTACGAGTTCGCGCAGGGTCGGCTTGTCTTCTGCGACCACCTTGTAGAGGTTCGGGTAGCGGCTGGCGAAGGCGTGCGTGCCAGCTGCCGCATCCTCGAGGGTGACAAGTCTTTCCATCGGAATGGGCTCGTCGAACTCGAGTCCGCTGAGGTCCGCGCCGACCAGCTGGTTACTGACGTCCTGCAGGCCGACCGCCTCTGTCACGAGGTCTGCGAGCTCTTCGGCGATCTCGTCAGCCTCCCGCTCGGTCTCGCCGACTACCGGAATGAGCCCCGGCATGATCTTCAGGGCGTCAGGCCCCCGACCGAAGTCGGCAGCACGGCCCTTGAGCTTCGCATAGAAGGCGAGCGCGTCTTCGATGCGGTTCTGCGAGGTGAACACCAGCTCGGCGTTCCGCGCGGCGTACGCGATGCCTTCCTCCGACTGGCCGGCCTGCACGATCACCGGGCGTCCCTGCGGCGACCGCGGCATCGTGAGCGCGTCGTGGATCCGGAAGTGGGTTCCCTTGTAGTCCGGGTGATGGATGCGCGAGGCATCCGCCCACACGCCGTTCTCCCGATCGAAGACGACAGCATCGTCGTCCCATGCGTCCCACACGGCCTCTGCGGCTGACAGGTAGTCCTGCGCCTGGTCGTAGCGCGTCGCCTTGTCTGGCATCGCGACCGTGAAGTTCTGCGATCCGCTGTACGAGGTCACTACGTTCCAGCCGACGCGTCCCTCGGAGAGGAAGTCCAGCTGGGACAACATGCGTGCAGTGTTGTACGGCTCGGTGAAGGTGGTGGAGATCGTGGCGATCAGCCCGATCTTCTTCGTGAGAACGCTCAGAGCACCGAGCGTCGTCATTGGCTCATACGGGTTCAGGTCGGGGTTCACCGGGTCATCGTCGAACGACGCCTTGTCCGAGATGAAGATGGCGTCGAAGAATGCTTCTTCTGCCTTCTGCGCGGAATGCTGGACCAGCTCGATGCCGAGCAGTTTCTCTGCGCCACTCTGTGGTCGCCGCCAGCTGTGAGTGAATCTTCCGACAGGGTTGAAGAAGAGCACGAGCCCCATGTGGCCGTCGCGGTGTTCCATGGTCGTCTCCTTTGACAGTGGATAGCGTCTTCGACCCTATTCGCCTCTCGTATGCAGCGCTCGGCAAGATTCGCATGGATCGGTGCTTGCGGCGCATACGACAATGATCAACTGGCACGCGCGAGCGTTGACCATTTGCGAGGCCTCCACAAGCGCTCGAGCGAATTGACTGGCCCTCCTAAAAAAAGTACTCTCTTTTCAATTTCCGTCTCCGGTTGTGCGCGCTCCTCGCGCATGAGCGACGTGATGGCACTCAACGAAGTGAGCCACCAAGATGAAGCTCGATCGACTCGTCAATGTCTCCGATTATGAAGAGGCTGCTCGTCGGCGGCTGCCCAAGCCGATCTTCGACATGGTCGCCGGTGGCGCGGGTGACGAAACCAGCATGCGGGCCAACCGTTCAGCCTTCGACGCGATCACGCTGCGGCCGAAACCGTTCGTGGATGTCACCACCCGCGACACCTCGACGACGATCCTCGGGGTGCCGACCACCATGCCGATCATGCTCGACCCGTGCGGTTACCAGCGCATGGCCCACCGGGACGCGGAGCTGGCTGTTGCCCGTGCCGCAGGATCCCAGGGAATGGGTTATGCGCTCAGCACTGTGACGAGCTATGCAATGGAAGATGTGGCCGCCGTGTCGACGGGACCGAAGTGGTTCCAGCTGTACCTGCCGCCGGGCGACGTTTCCGAGACGGAGAAACTGGTGGAGCGGGCATCCGCCGCCGGATTTGACGCGCTCTGCCTGACCGTCGACACGACCATGCGTGCGCTGCGCGAGCGTGACGTGCGCAACAAGGTGAAGCTGCCGCTGAGAATGGGGCCGGCGATGCTGATGAGCGGTGCTGTGCGGCCAGGCTGGGCAGTGGACTTCCTGCGCGGCGGCGTTGGCCGGGGCAACCAGGGTTTCGCTCCCAAGATGCTGTCGATCAAGGCAGCGGGCAGCAAGCTGTCGAGCACCATGCGCCCGGTGACCGAGGCGGACCTCGCGCTGGTGCGAAAGCTCTGGAAGGGCCCGCTCGTGGTTAAGGGAATCCTTCGCGGTGACGAGGTCGAGCAGCTCATCGACCGTGGGGTCGACGGCTTCGTGGTGTCGAATCACGGGGGCCGCCAGCTCGATGCGACGCCTGCCACGATCTCTGCCCTGCCGGAGGTGGTCGAGGCTGCGAACGGTCGCGCAGAGGTGTTCCTCGATGGGGGAGTTCGCCGCGGCACGGATGTCGTTAAGGCTCTCGCGCTCGGTGCCAGGGCCGTGCTCGTTGGCCGGCCGTATGTCTACGGGCTCGCGGTCGGCGGCGAGGAGGGCGTGAGGCGGGTGATCAGGATCCTGCGGGATGAGACCGAGAACGCGATGGGCCTGCTCGGCTGCACGACCATCCCCGAGATCACCCGCGACCGGGTGCGCGTGCCGGCCTGAGCCTGGTGACACGTTGGCCGCTGCATAGTTGACTCGCTAAAATGAGCGCATCGCATAGATGCGTGGTGGTGATGAGGAAGCGCGGGTGCGGGCATTGGCCGACCTGGACAAGCTGCGATACGCGCTCGCGGTCGCCCGCGAGGGCAGCTTCAGTGCGGCAGCGGTTGCCATCCCCCTGTCACAGTCCGCGCTAACGCGGAGCATCCAGTCCCTCGAGCGCGAGTACGGGATCGTTCTCTTCGAGCGCGGTAAAAACGGCGCACGCCTTACCGCTGATGGGCTGCGGTTCGTGGCCCAGGCCTCGAGCCTGCTTCGGCATGCCGAAGCAATCGACGAAGAGTTGCGCAACACGGCTGAGGGCCGTGGGGCAGCTGTCAGTTTCGGCATCGGGCCGGTGTCGGCATCTACTTTCCTGCCGGATATCCTGCCGGTGCTGCTCGCCAGCCCCGATGGCGCGCGGGTGCGAATCAGTGTGGGCTCGAACAGCCTGCTGCGCGACCTGCTTCGCCAGGGCCGCATCGAGTTCTACATCGGCGGGATTCCGCGTGACTCAGACAATTTCGCGACATCGAGCGGATTCCGCATGCAATCGATCGCGGATTCATCAGAGCTCGAGCTGCTGGTTCGGGCCGGGCATCCCCTGCTGGCTGCTCCGATAACCGCGGCCGCCCTCTCGCGCTACGCCGTCGTCACTGCCCCATTCGTGCGGGACACCCTGCAGGGTGCTGACATCGACGCCCTGGGCATCCAGCGACCGACTATCGAGCTCGACGACTACGGGCTGCTCACCGGGCTGGTGCTCGAGAGCGACGCCATCCTTGTCACCAGCTCGATCTTCGACTCGCACCGCTCACGCGCAGGACTCGTTCGCCTCGCGCTGGAACTCACGTCAGTGCGCCCTGTGACCTACGCTCTGGTTTCGCTCAGCAGCCGCGAGCTTTCACCAGCAGCCAGCAGGGTCGCGCAGCAACTCGTCGACGCGATCGGTTCGGTAGTCGACGACTGACTAGCCGTGCTGGGCGCGAAGCTTCGGCAGGATCTCGTCGCCGTAGAGCTTGATGAAACGCTCCTGGTCCTCGCCAGGCCCGTGGAAGACGAGATGGCGGAATCCGAGATCGATGTACCTGTTGATCTGTTCAACATGCTCGTCGGGATCGGTCGACACTATCCATCGGGCCGCCACTCTTTCGATCGGCAGGGCGTCTGCCAGGCGCTGCATCTCGATCGGGTCTTCAGTGGCCATCTTCTCCTCAGGGGTGAGCGCGAGGGGAGCCCAATAGCGCGTGTCCTGCAGTGCACGCTCCTGGTCGTGGTCGAAGGAGACTTTCATCTCCATCAGGGTGTCGACGTCGTCGGTCGCCCTTCCGGCCTTCTCGATGCCCTCGGCCAGCGCTGGCAGCAGCGTGTCGGTGTACAGCGTGGGCGCCTTGCCAGAGGTAGTGATGAAACCGGATGCGATGCGTCCAGCCAGGCGGGTGGCCGCGGGCCCCGCTGCGCCGATGTAGATGGGCACCGGAGTGTCAGGCTTGTCGTAGATGGTCGCGTCAGTTGTCTTGTAGAACTGGCCGTCGTAGCTCACGCGGTCGGTCGACCAGAGCGTCTCGATCACGTCGATGGCCTCTTTGAGACGCGCGAACCGCTCCTTCTGGTCAGGCCAGGCCTGGCCGAGCACAACCTCGTTCAGCGCCTCGCCGGTTCCGACACCGAGGATGACGCGCCCGGGGAACATGGCACCGAGGGTGCCGAACGCCTGGGCCACGACGCCCGGGTGGTAGCGGAACGACGGAGTCAGCACCGAGGTGCCCATGATGATCTTCTCGGTGCTGGCCCCGAGGGCACCGAGCCACGGCAGGGCTGCTGGCGCATGGCCACCCTCGTGATTCCACGGCTGGAAGTGATCCGACACGAAGACCGAGTCGAAACCGACCTTTTCGGCAAGCACGGCGAATTCGAGCAGCTTGCTTGGGCCGAACTGTTCGGCCGAAGCCTTGTAACCGAGGCGCAGGGGGAGAGTCATGATTCCATTCTGGACCGCTATGGGCTGCTGGCGGCACCCGTGCCCATGCAAGGTATATAAATGAATTACCTATTATGACCAGTTCACCGCCCAATGACGCGCAGCGAGCATCCGAGCGAGCGCGCTGGCAGGCGTTCGCGGTGTGCGTCGCGGTGGCAGCGATAACCATCCTCGACATCTCGAAGGTCAACGTCGGCCTTCCCTCGATCGAAGTGTCCCTCGGTGCTGGTCCAAGCCAGGTGCAACTGATCGTCGCTGGCTACGCGCTCGCGTTCGGCTTGACCCTCGTGCCATCGGGCCGGCTTGGCGACATCCACTCCCGCAAGACGATGTTCCTCATTGGCCTGGCCGCGTTCACCATCGCAAGCGTGCTCTGCGCTGTGGCGCCCACCATCGAGTTCCTGCTCATCGGCAGGATCGCGCAGGGCTTCGCAGCGGGAATCCAGATGCCGCAGGTGCTAGGCCTCATCCAGCAGCTGTTCCAGGGCAAGGAGCGCAGTCGGGCGTTCGGCCTCTTCGGGGGCGCGGTCGGGGCGGCCACGGCATTCGGACCATCGATCGGCGGCCTCCTCATCTTCCTGGGCGGTGCACATGACGGATGGCGCCTCCTGTTCTGGATGAACGTTCCTCTTGGCGCAATCGCCCTCGTTCTCGCGTTCCGTCTGCTGCCAGGCCGGCAGCATCACGAGAAGAAACGCATGGAGCTCGACCTCGTCGGCATCCTGTTGCTGGGCCTCGCCACGCTCGCCCTGATGCTCCCGTTCGTGCTGACTACAGGCAACCCGAGCGACGATCCCCGACGGTGGTTCTGGCTTGTGGGAGGCGCGGCCGCAGCTGTAGCTTTCGTGTTCTGGGAGAAGTCCTATGCGCGCCGTGGCAAGTCGCCGGCAGTGCATTTCGCGCTGTTCCGGCATCCGTCGTATCGAAATGGCCTGCTCATTGTGAGCGCGTTCTACGCAGGCCTCCCTGCAGCTTTCCTGCTGATCGCGCTGTATGCCCAGCAGGGGCTGCACGTGCCGCCACTGTTCGCTGGCCTCATGACCCTTCCCTACACGTTGATCCAGGCGTTCGTCGCGTGGCAGAGTTCACGGTTCATC
>JAODLU010000279.1 GCA_025464125.1 Microbacteriaceae bacterium
GGACGCCGGGGCTGACAAGCCACTCGCGTTCCTGAACTCCGCCCACGAGGAGAACCCGGCCCTCGGGCTGCGCGGCCTGCGCGCCCTGCGGGCCAGCGAGCAGATCCTGCTCGACCAGCTCACCGCACTGAAGGGCGCGCAGGACGCGACGGAGGCCGACCTCTGGGTCATGGCCCCGATGGTGGCGGATGCCGAGGAGACCCAGTACTTCGTCAAACTGGGTAAGGCGCTCGGGCTGAAAACCGTCGGCGTCATGGCCGAGGTTCCGTCTCTCGCGGTGATGGCCGACCAGGTGCTCGCCACAGCCGATTTCGTGAGCATCGGCACCAACGACCTCACCCAGTACACGTTGGCGGCGGACCGCATGCTCGGCAGCGTTGCGAGCTACCAGGACCCGTGGCATCCTGCGGTGCTGAGGCTCGTCAAAATGCTGGGCGACGCTGGTGCTGCGAGTGGCAAGCAGGTGGGCATTTGCGGCGAGGCCGCGGCAGACCCGCAACTGGCGGTAGTGCTCGTCGGCCTCGGCGCCACGACGCTGAGCATGACCCCAGCGGCGCTTGCAGATGTTCGTGCTGAGCTTGCGACCGTCACCCTCTCAGAGGCGAAAGAGCGGGCTAATCGGGCTCTCGCAGCACAGACTGCCTCTGGCGCCAGGGCTGCTGCTTCCAGCTAGTTCCAGGCGCTGTGCGTCAACGAGAAATTGTCACCCTTTCCGGGGTATTTGTACCCCGAAGGCGTCTAGTATACCGGTCTGTGCACCCCTCATAATCTAAGTGACGTTCCCGCGACGAAGGCAACCCAGCCGTCGTCATCCCGACGGGGACGGGGTCGATTCTGGCCCTCGGGGGATCGGGGCACTGCATGCATAAGGACGAGCCAAAAAGTGGCGAAGCGGCGTTCCACGACGAAGTCGGCAGTGCCGCCTCGCCAGACATAACTTCTGACGAAGCACTCGTACTGCTTGCGCGCGCGGGCGATCGCGAGGCCTTCGCGCAGCTGTGGCAAAGGCACGCCCGTTCCGGCCTCACAGTCGCGCGGCAATTCACCTCGTCAATCGACGCAGATGACCTCGTCTCAGAGGCGTACGTGCGCATCTACCAGCGGGTGCTCGCCGGTGGAGGCCCGGATGGCGCCTTCCGCCCGTACCTGTACACGACCATTCGCAACCTGGCGAGCCGATGGGGTCGCGCAGACAAGACCGTGAACGTCGAAGACATCGGCGACTTCGAGGAGCAGGGCGAGCAACTCGACCCGGCCTCCATCGCCCTGGATCGCACCATGACGGTGCGTGCATTTCGCAGCCTCCCCGAGCGCTGGCAGTCTGTGCTTTGGTACACCGAGGTTGAGGGCATGGACCCGCACGAGGTCGCGCCCATCCTTGGCATGTCGGCCAACGGCGTCGCTGCGCTCTCGTACCGGGCACGGGAAGGCCTGCGCAAGGCATGGCTGCAGGCTCACGTGTCCGACGCGACAGCCCCGGCGCAGTGCCAGTGGACCATTGCCAGGCTCGGTGACTATGCCCGAAACGGACTCGGCAAGAACGACCGTGAACGCATCAGTGACCACCTCGCCACCTGCGCTCGCTGCACGATCATCAACGAGGAAGTGGACGAGGTCAGTTCTCACCTCGCGCTGGTGATGATTCCCCTCCTGCTCGGCGCAACTGTTGGGGGCGCCCTCCTGGCGAGCCTCAGCGCTCCGGCTGGAGCGATGGCAGCGACCGCCGTCGCTATGCCGGCCATGCCCCCGGCGTTCGCACTTGCGACGAGTGCCGCGATCACCGCGCCCGCAGTCACAACCGGACTGGTCGCTTCAGCGGTGACCGCCCCACTCGTTGGCACCCTCGCCGTCGCGCTCGCCGTGTCCGGCGGTCTCGCGATAACGTCAGCGGTCCCTATGCCGACACCAACCACGCCGACCGCCATCAGCCAGCTGGCGCCGAACAGTGTGCCCGACATCCTCGCCGGCCCGACAGCCACACCGACACCGATTGCCACGCCGGGTGCGGTTGTGGATGGCACCCAGGCAGCCGTCGACGGCGCAGCCACCGGAGTCGGCGGCACGGTCAACGGGCTCGTCAACGACCTGACGAATCCCATCAACACGATCCTGCCCGGTCTCGATCCCGGCCCGGGGCCGGTACCCGAGCATTCTGCGCCAGCCGGGGTAGTCGGCATCGCGGCTTCACTCGACCTCTCAGGGCGGGGGATGCCCGGCGCAACAGTTTCGGTGCAGGCTGCCAACACGGTCTACGCCACCACGAAGGTCACCCCTCAGGGCACATGGGCAGTGCACATCACCGCGTTGCCCGATGGCATCGGATCCCTCAACGTGAAGCAGACGCTGATCAGCCTCCTGGGCATCGACCTCGTGAGCGTGCCGCTGCAGGTGCTGTCGAACAGCCTGGGAATCACGCTCAACATCCTCGGCCTCTGAGCGCGTTTTTCAGAACCTCACAAGTTTTTCTCTTTCCCGCGTCATAGCGGGGGCATTAGTGCGTCTCTCCCTGTGAGTAGCAATGCATTGCTCTCGTCCGACCACGAAATGCAAGAGGGCTCGTGGAAGGAAGATGACCGGGGGTCATCTGCTGGTGCCGCTCCTTCCGCCCAGGGAAGAGCGGCATCGGCGCATGGAGACAGATGAAAGGCCGGCACACCACGAAGGTGCCGGCCTCTCTGTCGTTAA
>JAODLU010000294.1 GCA_025464125.1 Microbacteriaceae bacterium
CAAGGCGCTCGGGGCGAGCCCCGGCCAGCAGGTTTCGTGGTCGAAAGAGGTGGAACGTCACGGCGCCGTGCTCTCCAGCGAGTACGGTGCGATACGGGATGCCGTGGTCGCCCTCACCCAGGAGGTGTTGAAGTTCCCGAGGCACATGGGCATCCACTCCGGCGGCATGGTGCTCACCCGCCGACCGGTGGGCGAGGTTTGCCCGATCGAGCACGGGCGCATGGACGGGCGCACGGTGCTTCAGTGGGACAAGGACGACTGCGCCTTCATGGGTCTGGTCAAGTTCGACCTGCTGGGCCTCGGCATGCTGAGTGCACTGCAGCACTGTGCGGCCGTCCATGCGGCCATGCTCGATAGGGCAGACCTCACCGACGGGGCGCGCGGTGAGCACCATGCCGCCGGAGTGGATGCCGAGGTGCCTCGGAAACTTCAGTACCTCTTTGGTGAGGGCTATCACCGCATCCGGGATGACGCCCTCCTCGCTCGAAAGCACTGCACCGTGCCGCTCGATCTCTTTTGACCATGCATCCTGCTGGCCGGGGCTCGCCCCCAGTGCCTTCGCCATATCGCGCACCGCGAACTTTGGGCGGTACTGGATGACGTTGGCCACCTGTGCCGCGTTCTCCCTGCCGTACTTCGAGTACACGTACTGGATCACCTCCTCCCGCCGGTTCGAATCGAAGTCAACGTCGATGTCTGGCTCTTCTTCGCGCATGCTCGAGAGGAAGCGTTCGAATGGCAGCTTGTAGAAGATGGGATCGACAGCAGTGACATCGAGCAAATAGCAGACAGCTGAGTTGGCTGCCGAGCCCCGTCCCTGGCAGAGGATTCCCCTGTCCCTGGCAAATTTCACAATGTCCCAGACGATGAGAAAGTAGCCAGGAAAGTTTTTGGTCTCAATCACATCGAGTTCGTGGGCAATGCGCTCCCGGTCTTTTTCCGTGGCATCAGGCAGTTTGCGCGGCACCGCCTCCCAGACGAGATGCTTGAGGTAGCTCATTGGCGTGTGCCCACTCGGGACCTTCTGGCCGGGCAGGTCGGGTTTCACTTTCCTGAGCCTGAAACCCAGGTCTTCTGCGAGTATCACCGATCGTTCTACCGCCCCGGGATAACGGGCAAAACGTGCCCCCATCTCATCGCCAGAACGCAGGTGAGCCGTGCCGGATGCCGGCAACCAGCCGTCGAGGTCGTCGAGACTCCTGCGGGCGCGCACAGCTGCAAGCGCGCCAGCAAGCCGGTGCTGTTCAGGCCGGGCGTAGTGCACATTTCCCGTCGCAACCACCGGCAGGCCCCGGTTCTCGGCGATCCTGAAGAGCGCGTCGTTGTGGTCGGTATCGAGTGGGTTGCCGTGGTCGAAGAGTTCGACAATTACGTTGTCGCGGCCGAACAGGTCGACCAGCCGATCGAGCTCTTTGGCGGCGGCGACGGGGCCGTGCTCGATGAGGGCCTGGCGAACGTGACCTTTTCGGCATCCCGTGAGGATGGCCCAGTGGCCACCAGCCCTGCCAGCGAGCTGCTGGAGGTTGTAGAAGGGGCGGCCTTTCTGCCCGCCTGCGAGCTGGGCAGCAGTGATCGCACCGGCAAGCCTGTGGTAGCCCTCCTCGCGCCTGGCGAGCACGAGCAGGTGATTTCCTTCGGGATCTGGCGCACCGTTCTGGGGCCTGGTGAGCCCTACAGACAATTCAGCGCCGAAAACCGTGCCGATGCGGGGGTGAGCCTCAGCAGCCTCAGCCATGCGGGCGATGCCGTAAAAGCCGTCATGGTCGGTGATGGCGAGGGAGTGCAGGCTGAGACGATCTGCCTCTTCGAGCAGCTGTTCAGGTGAGGATGCGCCGTCGAGGAAACTGAAGTTGGAGTGCGCGTGCAGTTCAGCGTAGGCAACCGTGCTCTCGACTTTCGGGGCCTCCAGCACAGGTGGCACATATGCTTCCCGCTTGTTCGACCATGCGGGGCTGTCACCCCCGTCAACGTTTGGTGCCTTCAGGCTGGGCCTCCGACGATCGGAAAGTGCCCTCTCGAGTTCCGACCACGGCACCCGCGGGTTATTCCAGCCCATCAGGCACCAGCCCATCGTGAACTAACCCGGGCAACGTTAGTCATATCGGGCCTCGACCCACCACAGGTGTCGTTCCAGCACGAGCAGCCACGCGGCCCCGGCGCTATCGACTACCTGGAAGCGCTGCGCACGACGAGCTGATGCCTCATCCCACCACCGCTCAGCGATCGGCCACGGCCCCGCCCATGCCGAAACTGCGACGAGAGTACGACCGTCGGTGGAAAACCTGTCAGGCACCCCGGAAAGGATGCCCCGCTCATCCACTTCGATCGCCGCACCCCTGGCATCGAGCACGCTGGCGGGCATCGGAGTCTCGAACACCGTGCCGGGGTTCGGCTCAGGCAACCTGCCGGGCCATGGCTGCTTCGACGACCTGCCGGCAAGCTCGCGATCTCCCCACGCCACGAGCGCTGACCTGTCGCGCGGGCTGCGACCGCCCCCGACGACTGCAGTGAGCACACCGCCGTGACCGAGCATGCTTTGCACCCTGGAAAGACCGTGATGGATGCGCTCGTCGTAGCCAGTGCCCCAGAGGCCCTGCTCGTGGTTGCCGATAGCATCTACAGCCTCAGGAACCACCCGCACCCGGGTTATGGGAGAACCAAGGCCGCTGTCAATCGCCCCGCTGCCCTGCAGCTGCCAGCGAAGCCGGTCCACAACGTCTGCAGCGGTGAATGACTGCGGATGCAGCCAGCTGCGCTCAGATACATCACCGGATTCCGAATCCACCTCGATGCGGATCGCAGTGCAGACCAGTTTCTCGGCCACCAGGCCCTGGATAAGTCGGTCGGCAGAAATCCTGAAGCCGAACGTCACCTGGTCGATGCGATCGAGCGGCGGCTCGAAGTCCACGAAACAGTCGAGTTCTGTTGGCGGGGTGCGCGGCACGACAAGTCGGCTGTCGAGCCCGCTGGCGAGGGCGTGCAGGTGCGCGCCAGCAGCACCGAAGCGCGCCTCGACGTCTGTCGGTGCAAGCCGGGAGAACTGCCCGAGCGTGCGGATGCCGAGCCGCTGCAGCAGGGTGGCCAGCGCCGTATCGCCGAGCAGTCGCACTGGCATGGGAGCGAGGAAATCCGCAGCTCCGCCCTCCGGCACGATGGTGATGCGTGCCTGCTTCGGGCTTCTGGCTGCGTGTTCAGCCGTAAACGCGCCATCGGCGATGCCGACCCTGGCAGCATGAATACCCAGGTCGTGCAGCGCGTCGAGCAGCCAGAGCGCAGCCTCCTCCTCACCGCCGTAGAACTGTGCAGGCCCTTTCGCACGCACTGCACATGTACCGGGTCGCAGCAGTTGCACCCCCGGCATGGTCTCCTCGATGGCGGCGAGCACTGGTTCGAAGCTGCGACTGTCGAGCGCGGCCTCGTAGGGGAGCGTGACCAGGGAAGTGCACCTGGCCTGGGCGTCGCGAACACGCTGGCCTCGACGAACGCCCTCACGTCGCGCTGCAGCCGAGCAGGCGAATACCTCGCTCTTCTCGATGAGCGCCACCGGTGCGCCGACCGACAGCCCGTGTGCACGCATTGCAGCGAAAACAGGCCAGTCGGGGCACCAGAGCAGAAGGGTGCGGGTCGGCGCTGTCATCCCGTGGCCCCAAACGCGCGGATCTCATGCGCACCGGTCTCGAGCGGAAAGGGGATTGTGGAAGGCGTGACCCGGCGAAACTGCTGCTTGGGGTCTGGCAGCCACAGCCTGGCACTGCGTGGCCGCCCCATCCTGCTGGTGACCGTGACAGTCACCTGGCGCGCGCTGAGATGCCCGTGGCCCTGCCCAATGCCTGACCATTCACTTTCGGAGAGGCTGAGCATCGCCTCACTCTGCGGCCAGCTGCCGAGCACGATAAGCGTGGCGCCTCGCTGGCGAAGGCGGGCGCTGAGCCGGGAGACGCTCGAATCGCTCGCCCGCTTTGGTGGACGGGTGACAACCACCCCGAGCACATCGGCGACCGCCGCGGTGACGGCAAGCCAGTTCTCGCCGGGATGCGGCACGAGCACCAGCCTGCCAAGGTCAATCCCGAAACCCTGTGCGGCCTCGACCCCGAACTCAGGCACTCCCACTACCCCGCACCACGAGCCAGCAGCTGAGGGACCGGCGAGCAAGGCCATGACAAGCGTGGCCGAATGGTCGACTGAGTATGCGGCACCCTCTTTGAGCCCGCCGCCAGGGAGCAGGCCGGCAATTGCAGGATGGGTGTCGATTACGCGGCTGTCGAGAGTGGTCGACTGCATCTGCCGGATGCGATCCTGCAGTTGGCGTACGGTCTGCGCAGTGGGCGCGCCATCCATTTCGACTGGTCGCGCAGAAGTCCTGACTGGATCTAACGCAGCAGGATCCAACGCAGCAGGATCCAACGCAGCAGGATCCAACGCGGAAGCGTTCAGCGCTGCAGGGGTCATTGCCCCATATTCGAACATACATTCGAATATGTCAATTGCCTCCGACATCCATACGGCGTGTCGTCACACAGCTGGCTACTAGGCGCTGATTTCGGTCTTGCGGACTTCTTCGATAACGACGGGAGCCGTGCGCCTGTCGCCGAAAACCCACCAGCGGTAGAGAGCAAAACGGAACACGGTGCCGAGGGCAAGCCCAACAACATTGGTCGCCAGGTTGTCTGCGATCAAAGAGGTGTGGCCGAGAACGTAATGCGAGAACCACAGGCAGGCGAGGGCGATCAGGGAACCGGCAACACTCACCGCGGCAAACTCGACTGCCTCGCGAATCACTGCCGAACGTTCTCCACGGCGACGCTCGGTGCGGAAAGTCCAGAACCGGTTACCGATCCAGTTGGCCAGTATGGCGAATGAGGTTGATATGGCTTTCGCGATGATCGGGCCGCCGTGCACGAGCTGCGGTTCGAGCACAGTTGTTCGCAGCGCGTTGAACACCACGATGTCGATGACCAGCCCAACACCCCCCACCAGCAGGAAGCTCAGCGCCTGGCGCCCGAGTGCCATCATCTTCGCGTTTTTCACGATTGTCATGCTGCTCCGTTCGTGAGCTCGAAAATCGTCGTGCGGTTGACCGGAATCTCCCGCACGATGCTGTAGCCCTGGCGCTCGAGCTCGAGCAGGCCGGTCGGGGTTACCCAGTTACGGTCGTCAGTGTCACCGGTAAACAGTCCGGTGAGTTGCACGGACCAGATCGTTTTCACACCCGCAAGGGCCGTCTTCGTGGCGGGGGAGTCGAGGGGGGAGACCGTGTCCCACAGCCATGCCCGCTGGGCGTACGGCGTAAGCAGGGCGACGTCTTTCAGCCCCGCGTAGTCCTGTGGATACAGGTGCAGGCCAAGGCGAGGGCGGCGCGACGGCCGCACCCCCTGCTCGAACACGACAGCGTCACCAGGATGAGAAACAGCGGCGATCTGCTCGGCCACCTCTCGAAGGTCGCTGCCATCGTCCTTCGCATAGGGCTGCCGCTGGCCGACCCAGTCGGGGGCGGAGAGCCCTACGAGCACGACTACGCCCACGACGAGGGCAACCGACCGGATGCGACGACTGCGACCCGCGGTGACGGCGCGCACGAGCATCCATAGTCCCGTCGCCATCAGCAGCGCGACCGCCGGGGTGCTGAACGCCACGTAGCGGAGGTTGAACATGGGGGCGACGAAACGATCGCCGAGCACGAGGGCGACCATGGGTAGGAAGGCCCAGGAGATGACCAGCACGGCGCTCGAACGGTGCCTGCGCACAATGGCGACGATTCCAAGGATCACGAGCACCCACGCGGGGGCGGCGAACCAGTTGCCGAACCACTGCTGAACGAAAATTCCGTAGAACGTTACATAGCTGCGATGGGCGAGGAACCCGATCTGGTCATGCTCGCTGAGACCGAGGATGAGCACCGGAGTGGCGAGCACGGCGGCGAGAGCTGCCCCGATGAACCAGCGCTTCAGGTGCATCCGCCCCTCGGAACTCGACAGTATGAACAATGCGTGCACCGCAGCCAGGAGCACCAGGTAGAGGAAAACGTAGATGCCGAGAGAGAGCAGCACGCCGTATGCCAGCCATGGCAGCAGGCGTCTCTCACCGCGACGAACCAGCGCCAGGAGCAGCACGGTCAGCCAGGCGGCGATAGCTATGCCGATCGCGTACGAGCGCGCCTCGCTGCCGACGTTGAAGACCCTTGGCAGCACCGCCATGACGATCGCTGAGAGGGTGGCTATGCGGCTCGTGAAAAGCATTCGGCCGAGTACGAACACCCCGGCCACTGCTATACCCGCAGCTACAGCCGACGGAAAGCGGACCGAGATTTCGGATGCGCCAAAAACGTCGATCCAGAGGTGCAGGAAGACGTAATAGGTGCCGTGCACCGCGTCCACCTTGCCGAGCTCTGACCAGAGTGTGGCGAATGGGCGCTCGGCCGACATGACGCTTGCGGCCTCGTCGCCCCAGAAGGACGGGATCCACGACCCGACGAAAGAAACGACAAACCCGATCAGGCCAAACGCCAGTGCTCCGGGTTTGCGACCGGCGACCCTGAGGAGGCGCGCCCCGGCGGTGCGTGGGGATACAGCGGTTGGGGATGCGGTACCGAGTGGTGCGGCGGTACGCGCGACTGTCTCGTTGCTCACCTCGCACCCCGTTCGCTGGCTGGATTCCAGTGCGCCGGCCTCCAGTGCCCTGGATTCCGATCACCTCTGGGTCCATCGTGGCCGCAGGGTCCTGACGGTCAGCTTGGATTCAGGCCGTTGGGGATGAGAGATCTCACAGGTTATTGCCCGTATTGGTAGACGGGAGCGCAGGCAGCAGCACTGTGACCGTCAGGCCCGGCGCCCCGGGCAGCCCCGGTTGGTCATCGACGGCGTTGGCTAGCATGACAGTGCCGCCAGCCGCGGTGACTATGGCGTGCACGATCGCCAGCCCCAGACCCGCGCCGCCTGTGCCGTGCGCTCGAGCCGTGTCAGGTCGGGAGAACCGGTCGAAAGCGTTCTGGATGAACTCCGGGGGCATGCCAGGCCCGGAATCGGCGACGACGAGGTGAAGCCCGTTTCCACTCGCATCGAATGCCACCCTGACCCAGCCGCCATCCTCCACGGCTGCAACAGCGTTACTGGCAAGGTTGCCGACGAGCCTGCCGAAGGTTTCGGCCGGGATGCCATAGTTCAGGTCAGCGGGCAGCCCTGGTTCGGAGCTCGCGGCGATCTCGAAGTCGAGGGTTATGCTGCGCGGTGCCGCAATCAGCCGCACCCTGTCGACGGTGGCCGCCAGTTCGTCAGCCAGGTCGTCAGCAGTGGATGCCGCGTGCCGCCCGACTGCGGGCTGCTCCAGTTGCGACAGCTCGAGCATTCCCGTCGCAAGGGCGGAGATGCGGGCCACGGATCGCTCGGCCGCCTCTATCTGCTGCTCGAGTGCCACGGCATCCCCGCTGCTGAGATGGGCGAGTTCCAGCTGCGTGCGCAGGATCGCGAGCGGTGTGCGCAGTTCGTGGCTGGCGTCAGAGACCAGCTGGCGCTCCCTGTCTACTGACTGGCGAACCTCGACGATGAATTCGTTGAGTGTGATCGCGAGTGCGGAGATCTCGTCAGTCGCCGGGCCGACCGGGAGCGGTTTCGTCGAACCTTCGGCGACGAGCGCTTCTGCCTGCCGTCGCATGCGAGTGACCGGTCGAAGGGCTGCGCCGGTGAGAAGCCATGACGCGATACCGAAGCCTGCAACGAGCAGCACGGCGGCCACGACGAGCGCCTGGGTGATCCGGTCCAGGGAGAGGGCTGAGGAGTCCTGGTTCCTGGCCGTGACCACGTGCCACTGGCCAGCTTCTGTCACGACCACCTGGTCGAGAACCCGGTACACGTCGTCGCCGGCCGCGATCGTGTGTGCGGTCTGGCCCGAGGTGATGATCTCGGTGACCTTCGGCTGGAGCCTTATCGGCAGGTTCGTCTCAAGCACGAGCCCGACGGGATCGACAACTGCGACCAGCTGTCCGCGCCCCGGCTTGTTCATCGCCTTGTCAGAGCCGGCCGCGATCTCCGCGATATACGGAGTCGCATCGTGTTGCAGGAGCGTGGTGGTGGTTGAGGCCTGGATTCGCTCGACCTCAGCCCGGAAGCCGACAACCGCCACGGCTGACAGCACCGCAGCTATCAACAGGGTGCCGATCGTAATCCTCCACCTAATGCTGAGCCGGCGAAGTGCGTTCACGTGACTGGCACCGCCTCCAGGAGGTAACCCTTGCCCCGCGACGTGACGATCCGGATGCCCGACTCGACCTGGTCCACCTTCCTGCGCAGGTAGCTCACGTACTGGTCGACGATGTTGGGGTCGATGTTCGCCGTTCCGCCCCACACTTCATCGAGGATCTCAGTGCGACTGACCAGGACACCGGTGCGGCTGGCGAGCAGTCGGAGCAGCGCGAACTCCCGAGGGCTCATCGCCACGCTGCGATCTCCGATCGTGGTCTTCATGGTGAGTGAGTCCAGGCGAAGGCGGCTCACGGTGATGGTGAGCTTTTCCGTGGCGATGTCCCGGCGCAGCAGTGCCCGCACCCGTGCGTTCAGTTCTGCGAAAGCGAACGGTTTGGTGAGGTAGTCGTCTGCACCCGAGTCGAGCCCGAATACACGGTCCTCCACGGCATCCCTGGCGGTGATCAGAAGGATGGGCATGGTCAGGCCGCGCTCCCGAATCCTGCGGCAGATTTCGAACCCGGACATGTGCGGCAACATCACGTCAACGGCAGCCAAGGAGAAATCTTCTGAGCCAATTGCGATGAGGGCCTCGACACCGTCCCGCACGACCGTGGTGTCGTAGCCCTCAGCAGCGAGCCCGCGATCGATAAGTCGCCCCATCTCCGGGTCGTCTTCGACAATCAGAATGCGCATGGCTGAATGCTCCCACGTGCCGCCTAGAAGTTGTCGCGACGCACATAGGCTGATGTCATGACCTCCTTCCCATACGCCACACCGGTCGAGACCGCGTCTGGCGAACAGACCACGCTTGAGGACTACCAGGGCAAGGCCCTTCTCGTCGTCAATGTCGCATCCCTCTGCGGCCTGACGCCCCAGTACGAGCAGCTGCAGGAACTGCAACGCACCTACGGTGACCGCGGCCTGCAGGTGCTGGGTTTTCCGTGCAACCAGTTCGCCGGCCAGGAGCCAGGAACGAGTGAGGAGATCGCCGCATTCTGTGCCGCAAACTACGGCGTCACGTTCCCTGTGCTTGCCAAGATCGAGGTGAATGGCGAGGGGCGCCATCCGCTCTACGAAGCTTTGACTACCGCCCAGGACGCCACGGGCGAGGCCGGCGATGTGCAGTGGAACTTCGAGAAGTTCCTGGTGGCACCCGACGGTTCGGTAGCCGGGCGATTCCGCCCAAAGACGCTGCCGGATGACGCGGCTGTCATCGAAGCGCTCGAGGCAGTCCTTCCGGCGTAGCCCGGTCTGGTCCCGCCAGCTACACCTTTCTTACAGTCTCCTGAATGGGGTTTATTTCCCGTTCCCGGCTCGTACCGTGTGCACAAATACGAGCTACAAGGAGCACATCATGTCGCAGGTAATCGAAACAGTGGATGTCGACGTTCCGGTCCGCACCGCATACAACCAGTGGACCCAGTTCGAGTCGTTTCCGCACTTCCTCAGTTTTGTGGAATCCATCCGCCAGACTGACGACACTCACACCCATTGGGACGTAAAGATCGCTGGCGTCGAGCGCGAGTTCGATGCTGAGATCACCGAGCCG
This sequence comes from Microbacteriaceae bacterium, assembly GCA_025464125.1. Lineage (GTDB taxonomy): Bacteria > Actinomycetota > Actinomycetes > Actinomycetales > Microbacteriaceae > Lacisediminihabitans. The sequence goes on from JAODLU010000294.1 coordinate 9,727, forward strand.
AGGCCCGATGAGCGAGTCGCCTGGAACAGCGTTTCCGGCGACGTGAACCACGCTGGCGTTGTCACTTTCCACAAGTTGAGCGACGACAGCAGCCGGGTCACCGTCCAGATTGACTGGGAGCCTGCAGGCGTCGTCGAGAAGGCGGGCGCCATCCTCGGTATCGACAACGCGAGCATCAAGTCCGACCTGAAGAACTTCAAGAAGTTCATCGAAGAGCAGGGCGCCGAGACGAGCGCCTGGCGGGGCGAGGTCAGCAACTAGCACTCCAGCTGCGGCATGGCCGGCACTTCCGGTCATGCCGCGCGCGGAGGCGAGCGCAGCCTGGCTACCGCGTTTCGCCGCGTTTACCCAACCAATACGGAGGCGTGAGATGACTGTGAAATTGAATAAAAGCGCGCTCGAACATGCCCGCTCCCTGGTGAACGCAGGTAAGGCAGTCCACGACGAACGCGACGCATGGAGCGAAGATGCACCAGGTGCCGACGAAGAGAACGCGTTCATCGAGAA
>JAODLU010000295.1 GCA_025464125.1 Microbacteriaceae bacterium
ATGAACATGCCGCCATCGCCGTTCGAGGCTAGTTCGGAGGTGGCACAGCTGATTCCTGCTGCACCCAGGTCCTGGATGCCCTCGACGAGCTTCAGCTGGAACAGTTCGAGGCAGCACTCGATGAGCACCTTCTCTGCGAAGGGGTCTCCGACCTGCACCGCCGGGCGCTTGGTCGGGCCCCCAGCGGAGAACGAGTCGGACGCGAGAATGGACGCCCCGCCGATGCCGTCGCCGCCTGTGCGCGCACCGAACAGCACGACCTTGTTGCCGACGCCGCGAGCGTTGGCCAGGTGCAGGTCTTCGTGGCGGAGTACGCCGACCGCCAGCGCGTTGACGAGGGGATTTGCCTGGTACACCGGGTCGAACCAGGTCTCGCCACCGATGTTCGGCAGGCCGAGGCAGTTGGCGTAGAACGAGATGCCGGAGACCACCCCGTGCACGACCCGGGCAGTGTCAGGCGCGTCGATCGCACCGAAGCGCAGTGCATCCATGACCGCTACCGGCCGCGCGCCCATCGAGATGATGTCGCGCACGATGCCACCGACGCCGGTTGCCGCACCCTGGAACGGCTCGATGTAGGAAGGATGATTGTGGCTCTCGATCTTGAACGTGACAGCCCAGCCGTCACCGATGTCGAGCACGCCGGCGTTCTCGCCCATGCCGACCATGAGGTTTTTGGTCATGGCGGGCGTGACCTTCTCGCCGAACTGGCGCAGGTAGATCTTGGAGCTCTTGTACGAGCAGTGCTCGCTCCACATCACCGAGTACATCGCGAGCTCACCGCTGGTGGGACGCCTGCCGAGGATCTCGCGGATCTTCAGGTACTCGTCTTCCTTGAGGCCGAGGGCAGCGTATGGCTGCTCGCGTTCCGGCGTCGCCGCCGCATGGGAGACTGTGTCGGCGGTGAGGGTGTCCTGGCTCACGCTGCGGCCACCAGCGAGGCGATGGCGCTCTCGAATACCAGCAGGCCGTCAGTGCCGTTACGCATGGCCAGGGCGGTGTCTGGCCCGAAGCCTTCCTCCGTCGCGTGCTCAGGATGCGGCATCAACCCGACCACGTTGCCTCGATCGTTCGAGATGCCAGCGATGTCGTTGATCGACCCGTTCGGATTCACGTCGAGGTAGCGGAAGACGACCTGGCCCTCGCCCTCGAGACGCGCGATGGTGTCGGTATCGGCGATGAATCCTCCCTCGCCGTTCTTCAGCGGGATCGTGATCTCTGCACCCTGTTCGAAGTGGCTGGTCCACACAGTCGACACGTTCTCGACCCGTAGCTTCTGGTCACGGCAGATGAAGTTGCCGTGGTCGTTGCGGATGAGCCCGCCGGGCAGCAGGTGAGCTTCGGTGAGCATCTGGAAGCCGTTGCAGATGCCGAGCACGGGCATGCCCGAATTGGCAGCGGCGATGACCTCGCTCATGATCGGCGACAGGGACGCGATCGCACCGCAGCGCAGGTAGTCGCCGTAGCTGAAACCGCCGGGTAGCACGATGGCGTCGACGCCCTCGAGTGAATGCGAACCGTGCCACAGGGCTACGGCCTCTCCGCCGGCCAGGCGCACCGCCCGCTGGGCGTCGCGATCGTCGAGGGAACCGGGGAAGGTGATGACGCCGACGCGGGTCATTCTGAGACCACGATCGACACGACGTCTTCGATGACCGAGTTGCTGAACATGTCGTTCGCGAGCTCGGTCACCTCGGCGAGCACGGCATCCGTCACCGGCCCGTCGACCGTGATCTCGAAGCGCTTGCCGATGCGCACAGCGCTGAAACCGGACTTGCCAAGGCGGTTGAGAGCGCCAGCTACAGCCTTGCCCTGTGGGTCGAGCAGTTCGGCCTTTGGCATGACCTCGACGACGATTGTGGGCACCGATTACTCCAGTGAGTTCGCAGGCGGGTGGATGCCCCAAGTCTACGGGAGGGCAACCGATCACACCGGGGACACGGATGCAAGCCCCTGCTTTCAGCAGCCGTCGGCGTACTGTCCGCGTCATGTTCGGAAAAAAGTCCCAGAACGCGCACAAGCCCCAGAACGCCTCTGATGTCGCGGTCGCCCTTCGCCAGCCCTCGGCCCTCTGGACTGATGTGCTCGGCCGCCTCGCCACCAGGTGCGCCCAGCTGCTGCTGCTGCTCATCGTCGTCAGCCTCGTGGTATTCGCTGCCGTTCAGCTGAAGGTCGTGGTGATACCCGTCTTCATCGCTCTGATTGTGGCCTCGGCGTTCAGGCCGTTCGTGCGATTGCTCGAGCGCTATATGCCCAGGGTCGTGGCCGCGGTAATCTCACTGCTGCTCTCCGCGATCGTCTTCGGCGGTGTCATCACCATCGCGGTCTTCGGGGTGGAATCGCAGTACTCGAGCCTTCAGAAGTCGGTAACCAACGGCATCGACCAGGTGGTCGACTTCGTTCAGAACGGGCCGATCCAGATCGGCAACAAGCAGCTAGACAGCTTCAGGTCGACTGTGGTCGACTTCGTCACCAGCGCACAGTTCGGCTCAGGCGCGCTAACAGGTGTCTCTGTGGCCGTCGAGCTCATCACCGGCGTAGTGCTCGCCGTGATCGTGCTCTTCTACTTCCTGAAAGACGGTCCCCAGATCTGGGCGTTCCTGATCAAGCCGTTCAAGCCGGTAATGCACGCAAAACTTCGCCGTGGCGGCGACAGCGCAGTGCAGACCCTCGGCGGCTACGTGCGCGGCACTGCGATCGTGGCTGGTGTCGATGCGATCTGTATAGGCATCGGCCTGGTCGTGCTGCGAGTGCCGCTCGCCATACCGCTCGCGATCGTCGTGTTCATCGGTGCATTCATCCCGCTGGTTGGCGCGACCGCAGCTGGCATCATCTCCGCACTCGTCACGCTGGTGACCAACGGCCTCACGGCGGCGATCATCGTTGTCATCATCGTGGTCGCCGTGCAACAGCTGGAAGGCAACTTCCTGTCGCCGGTCGTACTTGGTCGATCGCTGCGATTGCATGGGCTCGTGGTGCTGCTTGCCCTGACCGCCGGCACTATCCTCGGCGGAATCGTCGGCACGCTGCTGTCTGTGCCGATCGCCGCTGTCTCGTGGGCAGTGATCAAGCAGTGGAACGATCCGATAACGCCCGAACCCGGCATCGACATCACCCAACAGGCGAGAGACCAGGAATTCGAGAGGCGCCGCACGGCGAAGGAGCGCCGCAGCCCGATCTCCTGATTCGTTCAGCCGATCTTTTGTCAGCCGATCAGGGCTGGCGCCACTCGGATCAGGTTTCCCCACGGGTCATCGAAGCTGAGGGCG
>JAODLU010000345.1 GCA_025464125.1 Microbacteriaceae bacterium
CACGAGCGAAGACCGCGGCTACCGCAAGACCCGCCGCGGTTACGTGCTGAGCAACAAGATGGACAAAACCATCGTCGTCGAGGTCGAGGACCGCGTTAAGCACCCGCTGTACGGCAAGGTCATCCGCCGCACGTCCAAGGTCAAGGTCCACGACGAGTCAAACTCCGCCGGTATCGGCGACCTGGTACTCATCAACGAGACCCGCCCGCTGAGCGCCACCAAGCGCTGGCGCCTCGTCGAGATCCTCGAGAAGGCCAAGTAAGCCCCGGCTTGCTTCGATAAAGGACACAACTCATGCTTCAGCAGGAATCCAGGCTCAAGGTCGCAGATAAAACCGGCGCCATGGTGCTGCTCACGATTCGCGTACTCGGTGGCTCAGGCCGTCGTTACGCAGGCCTCGGCGACGTCATCGTCGCCACGGTCAAAGATGCGATCCCTGGCGGCAACGTCAAGAAGGGTGACGTCGTCAAGGCAGTCATCGTTCGCACCAAGAAGGAGACCCGTCGCTCAGACGGCTCTTACATCAAGTTTGACGAGAACGCCGCCGTCATCCTGAAGCCTGACGGGGACCCTCGTGGTACCCGCATCTTCGGACCGGTCGGCCGTGAGCTTCGTGACAAGAAGTTCATGAAGATCATCTCGCTGGCACCGGAGGTCATTTAGTCATGGCGAACATTCGCAAGGGCGATCTCGTCCAGGTAATCAGCGGCCCGACCCAGGATCGCGGCGGGGATCGCGGCAAGCAGGGTCGTGTCATCGAGGTAATCGTCGACAGGGACCGTGTCATTGTCGAAGGTGTCAACTTCGTGACCAAGCACCTGCGCGTCGGCCAGACCGACCGCGGCGGCAAGACCGGTGGCATCGAGACCCATGAGGCCCCGATCCACGTGTCGAACGTGCAGCTCGTCGACCCCGACACCAAGCAGCCGGCACGCGTCGGCTTCACGGTTTCCACCGACGCAGCAGGCAAGACGACCCGCACGCGCTACTTCAAGGCTTCCCGCCGCGCTGCGAAGCCGGCCAAGGCCAAGACCACCACCACCAAGGCGAAGACCGAAAAGGTCGAAGCCGATAAGGACGCCGAATAATCATGACTGACACTGCAGTAGCAGCTGGCACAGCTCCTATAAAGGCAGCCCAGCCGCGCCTCAAGCAGAAGTACAAGACGGAGATATCCGCCCAGCTGACCAAGGACTTCGGCTACACGAACGTGCACCAGGAGCCCGGAATCGTGAAGATCGTTGTCAACACCGGTGTCGGCGAGGCAGCCCGCGACGGCAAGATCATCGATGGCGCCGTCAAGGACCTCACGGCGATCACCGGCCAGAAGCCGCAGGTAACCGCCGCTCGCAAGTCGATCGCGCAGTTCAAACTTCGCGAAGGCCAGCCGATCGGCGCCCACGTCACCCTCCGCGGTGACCGGGCCTGGGAATTCCTCGACCGCCTGCTCTCGCTCGCGCTTCCCCGCATCCGCGACTTCCGCGGCCTGTCAGACAAGCAGTTCGACGGCCACGGCAACTACACGTTCGGCATCACGGAGCAGTCCATGTTCCACGAGATCGACCAGGACAAGATCGACCGTGTTCGTGGTTTCGACATCACTGTCGTGACCACTGCGAAGAACGACGACGAGGGTCGCGCGCTGCTCAAGGCGCTCGGCTTCCCGTTCCGCAACGCAGAGAACACCCCCGTCTAACTTTCAGACACACAACGCATCACCGATCACACAGGTCGGCATCCTCGAACAGGATGTCGAAACCGGGTGAGGAAGGCACCACCATCATGACAATGACAGATCCGGTCGCAGACCTGCTGACCAGACTGCGCAACGCGAACTCGGCGTACCACGAAACCGTGTCCATGCCGAGCAGCAAGCTCAAGTCCCACATCGCCGAGATCCTCAAGTCCGAGGGTTACATCGGCGGCTGGAAGGTCGAAGACGCTCGCGTCGGCAAGACGCTGACGCTCGAACTCAAGTACGGCCCGAACCGCGAACGCTCCATTGCGGGCATCAAGCGCGTGTCGAAGCCCGGCCTTCGCGTGTACGCCAAGTCGACTGAGATCCCCCGCGTTCTCGGTGGCCTCGGTGTCGCCATCCTCTCGACCTCCTCAGGCCTCCTCACGGACCGCCAGGCATCGAAGAAGGGCGTGGGTGTGGAAGTCCTCGCCTACGTGTGGTAACTCGACATGTCACGTATTGGTCGTCTTCCCATTGAGATCCCGTCAGGGGTCACCGTCACGGTCGATGGTTCAGCCATCGCCGTCAAGGGCCCGAAGGGTGAGCTCAGCCTCACCGTTCCGAGCCCCATCGAGGTAACCCTCGAAGATGGAACGCTTACGGTCACCCGTCCAGACGACGAGCGCGCTTCGCGTTCGCTGCACGGACTGACCCGCACGCTCATCGCAAACCAGATCGTCGGCGTCACCGATGGCTACTCAAAGGGCCTCGAGATCGTCGGCACCGGTTACCGCGTGCAGGCAAAGGGCGCGTCGCTCGAGTTCGCGCTCGGCTTCTCGCACTCCATCACCGTTGACCCGCCAGTCGGCATCTCATTCGCTGTCGAAGGCAACAACAAGCTGACGGTGCATGGCATCGACAAGCAGGCTGTCGGCGAGGTCGCCGCAAACATTCGCAAGCTGCGGAAGCCGGAACCCTATAAGGGCAAGGGCGTTCGTTATGCAGGCGAGGTAGTCCGCCGCAAGGCCGGAAAGAGTGGTAAGTAATCATGGCTCTCGGAACTAGAGGCAAGAGCAAGTCGGCCGCCAAGGGCCGCCGGCACGCGCGTCTTCGCAAGAAGGTCGTCGGCACCGAGGCGCGTCCGCGTCTCGTGGTCACACGATCGGCTCGCCACGTATTCGTCCAGGTGGTCGACGACAGCAAGGGTTTCACCCTCGCGTCGGCGTCGACCCTCGAGGCTGACATGCGCACCTTCGATGGTGACAAGACCGCCAAGGCCCGCAAGGTCGGCGAACTCGTCGCCGAGCGCGCGAAGAAGGCAGGCGTAGAAGCAGTCGTCTTCGACCGCGGAGGCAGCAAGTATGCAGGTCGCGTCGCGGCCATCGCCGACGGAGCACGGGAAGGCGGGTTGGACCTGTGACCGACACGAGCAACACAAGCAAGGAGCAGCCAGTGGCTGACACTGTGGCACCGGAAGCAGAGGCAACGACCGAGGTCGTCGACGCTGCGGCCGTCACCGAGACTGCAGCGAACGAGCCTCGTGAGGCACGTCGCGGCGGTCGCGAGCGCAACCCCAACCAGCAGCGCGGGAGCCGTGACTCTGAGAAGAGCCAGTTCCTCGAGCGCGTTGTGACCATCAACCGCGTTTCCAAGGTCGTCAAGGGTGGTCGTCGCTTCAGCTTCACCGCTCTCGTCGTCGTCGGAGACGGCAACGGACTGGTCGGCGTTGGTTACGGCAAGGCTCGCGAGGTACCTACGGCTATCTCGAAGGGCGTCGAAGAGGCGAAGAAGAACTTCTTCCGCGTTCCTCGCGTCGGCAGCACCATCCCGCACCCCGTGCAGGGTGAGGCCGCAGCCGGCGTAGTGCTGCTGCGTCCCGCATCCGGTGGTACCGGCGTTATCGCTGGTGGCCCGGTTCGCGCCGTGCTCGAGTGTGCAGGCATCCACGATGTCCTCAGCAAGTCGCTCGGTTCGTCGAACACGATCAACATCGTGCACGCGACCGTCGCGGCCCTCAAGCAGCTGGAAGAGCCGAGTGCGGTCGCCGCACGTCGCGGACTTCCAGTCGAGGATGTCGCGCCAGCGCGTCTCCTTCGCGCACAGGCTGACGCGAAGGCAGGTGTCTGATGGCCGCTCGCCTGAAGGTGACCCAGATCAAGTCCAAAATCAGTGAAAAGCAGAACCAGCGCGACACGCTTCGGAGCCTCGGCCTGAAGCGCATCGGCGACGTCGTGGTGCGCGAGGACAACTCGCAGAACCGCGGTTACGTTCGCACCGTCGCTCACCTGGTCAAGGTCGAGGAGATTGACTAATGGCTGACACAGCGTCTAACAAAGACTCAGCGCCAGTAGAGAAGAAGGCGTCGGCAGCGAAGGCTCCGGCTAAGGCCGCAGCCCCCAAGGCCGCAGCCGCGAAGGCTCCTGCTGCCAAGGCTCCGGCCAAGGCTGCAGCACCGAAGGCCGCAGCCCCCAAGGCGGCCGCTGCTGACAAGGCTCCAGCCACGAAGGCTCCTGCAGCAAAGGCCGCAGCCCCCAAGGCTGAGGCACCCAAGGCTGCTGCAGCCGAGAAGGCGCCTGCCACGAAGGCTGCTCCAGTGAAGGCGAAAGCGAAAGCAAAGCCTGTCGAGGAAGCCCGCCCGCAGGTGCTGAAGATGCACCACCTTCGCCCGGCAGTCGGAGCCAAGAAGTCACGCATGCGTGTCGGTCGTGGTGAAGGCTCCAAGGGTAAGACCGCAGGTCGTGGTACCAAGGGTACGAAGGCGCGCTACCAGGTTCGCGCAGGGCTCGAGGGTGGAAACCTGAACAGCATCATGCGCACCCCGAAGCTGCGCGGGTTCAAGAACCCCTTCCGCGTCGAGTACCAGGTCGTCAACCTCGAGAAGCTCGTCGAGCTGTATCCGAAGGGTGGCGACGTCACCATCGGTGATCTCGTGGCCAAGGGTGCTGTCCGTAAGAACGAGAAGGTCAAGGTTCTCGGCTCGGGTGACATTGCGGTTAAGCTGAACGTTGCAGTTGACAAGGTCTCCGGCTCCGCTGAGCAGAAGATCGTTGCAGCGGGCGGCTCAATCAACTGAAGTCAACCGGGCGGCACATGCCGCCCGGCGGCTTCGTTTGACAGGTCGCCCAGGTGACTCCCCTAGGGTCACCGGCGAAGGCTTAACAGCGCTCAGCAACAACTGTGTTCAGCCGGACTGTGTTTAGTCCAGCTTGGTCCAGTCAGACAGTGTTTACCCAGGAGGACTCGTGTTCAGAGCCGTAGCGCGGATCTTCCGCACCCCGGATCTTCGCCGCAAGATCGGGTTTACGCTCGGCATGGTTGCGTTGTTCCGGCTGGGGTCGTTCATCCCCTCGCCATTCGTCAACTTCGGCAACGTGCAGACGTGTCTCGCCGCGAACTCGGGCACCTCGGGGCTGTACGAGCTCGTCAACCTCTTCAGCGGTGGCGCCCTTCTCCAGCTGTCGATCTTCGCGCTCGGCATCATGCCGTACATCACGGCGTCGATCATCGTGCAGCTGCTGCGTGTGGTCATCCCACACTTCGACACCCTCTACAAAGAGGGCCAGTCCGGCCAGGCCCGTCTGACCCAGTACACCCGTTACCTCACCATCGGCCTCGGCATCCTGCAGTCGACCACACTGATCACGGTCGCCAGGAGCGGTGCGCTCTTCCCGAGCTCGACCGGCACGCCCGAGTGCTCTGCGCTCATCACGAACTCTGCCTGGTACGCCATCCTGCTGATGGTCATCACGATGACAGCCGGAACCGGCCTCATCATGTGGATGGGCGAGCTCATCACCGAGCGCGGCATCGGCAACGGAATGTCGCTCCTCATCTTCACCTCGATCGCCGCACGCTTCCCCGGCTCGCTCTGGGCCATCAAGGAGTCGAAGGGCTGGGAGATCTTCTTCGCAGTGCTCGCGATGGGAATCGTGATCATGGGCCTTGTCGTGTTCGTGGAGCAATCGCAGAGACGAATACCCGTGCAATACGCCAAACGCATGGTTGGGCGGCGAACGTACGGTGGCAACAACACCTACATCCCGATCAAGGTCAACATGGCCGGTGTTGTGCCCGTCATCTTCGCGTCGTCGTTGCTCTACCTGCCCGCCCTCATCGCACAGTTCAACCAGCCCGCCGCAGGCAAGGTCGCAGCGCCGTGGGTCACCTGGATCTCGGACAACCTCCGTTCGGGCGATAACCCGCTCTACATGCTGATGTACTTCCTGCTCATCGTCGGCTTCACCTACTTCTACGTAGCGATTACCTTCAACCCCGAAGAGGTCGCCGACAACATGAAGAAGTACGGCGGGTTCATCCCCGGCATTCGTGCTGGCCGTCCGACCGCGGAATACCTCGACTACGTGCTGACGCGAGTGACCCTTCCCGGTTCGCTCTATCTCGGAATCATCGCTCTCGTGCCGCTCTTCGCCCTCAGCGCCTTCGGTGCGAACCAGAACTTCCCGTTCGGTGGGGCGAGCATCCTGATCATCGTGGGTGTCGGGCTCGAAACCGTGAAGCAGATCGACTCGCAGCTGCAGCAGCGCCACTACGAAGGTCTCCTCCGTTGACGCGCCTCCTTATCGTCGGGCCTCCCGGGGCGGGTAAGGGCACGCAGTCGGCTCGGCTCACTTCGGCATACGGCATCCCGGCGATCGCTACGGGCGACATTTTTCGCTACAACATCGCGAACCAGACACCACTCGGCGTCGAGGTGAAGGCGATTGTCGATGCCGGCGACTACGTTCCAGACTCGCTGACCAACGCGCTCATTGCCAGTCGCCTCGAAGAGGCAGACGCCGCCGACGGCTTTTTGCTCGACGGCTACCCGCGCACCCTCGAGCAGGTTGGGTTCCTCGATCGCCTGCTCGCTGCGAAGGGCCAGGCGCTCGACGCCGTCATCCAGCTGGTAGCCGACCAGGAAGAAGTGGTCGAACGCCTGCGTCACCGGGCGATCGAGCAGGGTCGGTCAGACGACACCGAAGAAGCGATCCGTCACCGCCAAGAGGTCTACGCGCGCGAGACGTCACCGTTGATCGCCGTGTTCCAGCAGCGCGGCATCCTGATCGAGGTCGATGGCCTCGGCGAGATCGACGACATCACCAACCGCATCTCCGAAGCTCTAGTCGAGCGCGGCATCGTCACCACGGCATAGCTCGACACTCTGACGGTTTGGCACAGTGAAAGTTCGCAATAGCATCTACAAGACTGCAGACGAACTCCGCCTCATGGTCGCACCGGGTCTTGCGACTGCGGCTTCGCTCGCCGCAGTTCGCGAAGCCATCCGTCCGGGGATCTCCACTCTCGAACTCGACGCCATCGCTGAGCGCACCATCAGGGCCGCTGGTGGCGAACCCAACTTCATGCTCGTGCCGGGCTACCGCCACACGATCTGTTCGTCGGTGAACGAAGACGTCGTGCATGGCATCCCGGGTGGCCGCATCCTGTGCGCCGGTGACATAGTGTCCATCGACAGCGGTGCCCAGCTCGATGGGTGGAATGGCGACGCGGCAATCACCATCGTGCTGCCTGACGCCGGGCATCCACAGCTCGTTTCAGATCGCCAACTGCTGTCGGATGTCACCGAGCTCTCCCTCTGGCACGGAATAGCCGCACTGGCTTCAGCCACCCGGCTCGGCGAGGTCGGGGAGGCGATCGAGAGCTACATCGAGTCGCGTGGCAGCTTCGGCATCCTGGAGGACTACACGGGGCACGGCATCGGGCGCTCGATGCACGAAGACCCTCCGGTCTTCAACTACCGGGTTCGCGACCGCGGCCCGCAGGTGAAACCGGGGCTCGTCGTTGCGATCGAGCCGATGGTTACCGCCGGCGGCATCGACACCTTCACGCGGGACGACGACTGGACTGTGGCAACTGTTGACGGCTCTATGGCCGCCCACTGGGAGCACTCTGTGGCGGTGCATGCAGACGG
>JAODLU010000163.1 GCA_025464125.1 Microbacteriaceae bacterium
CACAAGCTGGGTGAGGCCGACCGCATAGTCACGATGCTCACGCGCCAGCACGGCAAAGTCAGGGCTGTCGCAAAGGGCGTTCGCCGCACCGCGTCGAAGTTCGGAGCCCGGCTCGAGCCGTTCATGGTGGCCGATGTGCAGCTCTATGAGGGTCGCAGCCTCGACATCATCACCCAGGCCGAATCGGTCGGCTCATATGGCGCAGAAATCACCGAGGATTACGGCAGCTACACGGCGGCGAGCGCCATGGTCGAAACCGCTGACCGGCTCACCGAGGCCGAGCCGAGCCTCCAGCAGTACCTGTTGCTGGTCGGAGCTTTACGCTCGCTCTCGAAGAAGGAGCACGGTTCGAGCCTCACGCTCGACTCGTACCTGCTGAGAGCCCTTTCGATCGCCGGCTGGTCGCCAAGCTTCAGCGACTGCTCGGTGACGGGAGCGCCCGGTCCGCACACGGCTTTCGTTGTGCAGCTCGGTGGTGTGGTTTCAGACGACGTGGCGCCACCCGGCGCGCCGAGACTTGCCCCGGCCACCCTGCTGCTGCTGTCGTCGCTGCTCACCGGCGACTGGGTGATGGCGAATGACGCAGACGACCGCACCCGGTCGCAGGCGAGTGGCGTGGTTGCCGCATACACGCAGTTCCATCTGGATCGAGGGCTGCGCTCGCTCGAGCACGTCGACCGGCGTACCACCGCATGACGCCGGTACGCAAAACGCACCGCGATGCGGTGGACTTCAAACCGATCGACTGGACGGGCCTCTACCCGCCGGCGCTGCCGGCATCTGTCGTTCCGCAGCATGTCGCAATCGTCATGGACGGCAATGGACGCTGGGCGAACGGCAAAGGCCTGACTCGGGTCGAAGGTCATAAGGCCGGAGAGGCCGCATTGCTCGACGTTGTGGCCGGCGCTATCCAGGTCGGGGTCAAACATCTCAGCGTGTACGCCTTCTCGACTGAGAACTGGAAGCGCTCGCCCGACGAGGTGCGCTTCCTGATGGGTTTCAACCGCGATGTGCTGCACCGTCGTCGCGACCAGCTGAACGAGTGGGGGGTGCGTGTGCGGTGGGCCGGCCGCAAGCCGCGCCTCTGGCGTTCGGTCATCGACGAGCTGCAGTTCGCAGAGCGGCTGACGATTGGCAACAGCACTCTCACCCTCACGATGTGCGTCAATTATGGGGGGCGAACCGAGATACAGGATGCCGTGCGGGCGCTTGCAGAAGAGGTAGCGGCTGGCAGGCTCAAGCCTTCAGGCATCACCGAGAAGGCCATCCAGCGTCACCTATACGCACCCGATCTCCCAGACGTGGACCTCTTCGTGCGCAGCTCGGGTGAGCAGCGAACGAGCAACTTCATGCTCTGGCAGAGCGCATATGCGGAGATGGTGTTCCTCGACACCCTCTGGCCCGACTTCACGAGGGTCGACCTGTGGCAGGCCATCGAACTGTATGCATCGCGCAATCGCCGATTCGGCGGAGCGATCGACGCGCCGACCGCTTAGGCGGTCACATCCTGATCGGCCTCGGCCTCGCCTCGGCCTCTAGCCGCAGTCACGCACCCTGCACGGTTGGTTCTGGCCGCGCCCGGACACGCGCCGCGATTTCGGCCGCACGCCGACGCCGCGGCACCGGCGCACAGCCGGAAGCGCGGCGCTCGTGCCCGACACAGCGGCGCTCGCGCCGCCAACCGGTCAGGCCTCAGCTGGCTCCTTCTTCCATGGCCTGGTGATAACGACCCAGAGCCCGACAGCCACGAGCGCATAGGCCAGGTACGCGGCTATCCACACTATGAGGTTGATGGGAACTGATTGCCAGGAGAACGGCATGGGCATGAGCATCACGAAGAACGCGAAAAGCCCGATGCCGTAACAGAGTGCCCATACCCACTTCTTCCAGGCCCACACCTTCGCGCCGGTCAGGCCGCGCAACGGAAGGAGGGCGATTGGCAGTGACGAACCACCGGCGATAGCGACGCCAGAGAGCGTCTCGCGCACGAAGACTGCGACGGCACCTGGTTTGTCGCCGGCGGTCCAGGCCAGCACGCTGTAGCCGATCCAGGCCAGGATCCCGAGGCCGAACGACCAGGCCAGGCCGATGATCGCGACCCGCGCCTTGTCAGCCGTCGCCAGCAGGCCGCCGAACGCGACGCCGGCAACCAGCCCGAAAACGATCCCGGGCTGGAAGGAGGTGAGCCGGGTAAAAAGCACGGCGGCGACGACGATCAGCAATGTGAGCGGTTTGAACTCGAACTTGGCAACGGCAGCCGGATGCGTCTTTCGCACGATCAGCAGCAAGGCCACCCAGCCGATGGCCACATCCACGATGAGGGAGACCAGGATCGACAGGAAGGTGCGCGCGCTCGCGAAGTCGAATCCGAAATGGGGGTCGACGAACGCGGAGATGATGCTGGCGGCGACAACACCGGCAACAGCGAATGGCCATCTGCCGAGCGGAAGCGGTCGGACCGGCTTCGTCGTTCGCCTGGCGCGACGCTTCTTCCACCAGGTCTCGACCAGCTCGCTCGCTTTGCCGGCCGCCTGGTTGAAGAAGTGAGTGGGCAGCGACACCAGCAGCACGAGGATGACCGCCGCGGCCGCAGCCCAAATGGAGTTGCGAACGGTGACGGCGGTCGCCACCGTCGGAAGAGCGCTGAGCACGCTCGCTGTGGAGGAGGTACGAGGTGGCTGCAAGCCCCGCGCCTGGGCGCCCGCAACTGTACTCACCGCGCCTGCCAGCGGTGCAGGTGTCGGAGTGGGCGGGAAGCATGAGTTATCGAGCACGCACGGATCTCCGCCCGCGAACGCGAGTGTGAAATTCACGACGTACCCGGGATACTCGACCGTGGTCTGGTCGGAGCAGGTGACGATTCCACCCTCATTGGCGCTTCGCGTGCCGGTGAGCCCCGTTGCTGTAGCGGTGATGTCCATCGGGCCCGACGAAAGCCAGATATCTCCGCACTGGTCGCCAAATGCTGGCATGTCGTAGTGGGCGTGCCCATTCACTATCTCCAGACGAAGCCCCTGGGTCATGTCAACGTTCGGGAACCCGTCCTCGCTGTCGTCGATCGAGATGGTGAGCACGCAGGGGTAGCTGGAGCAGTCGATGCGCGCCTTGCTCGCAAGCACATCCGCGTGTACTTCGGGGTAGGCCGGCACGGTCACGACCTCGGTGCCTGCGTAGTCGACGTAGGTGGCTGTCGGTTGCGCTGGAGCGTTCGTTGCGGCGCTCGCCGGCACGGTGGCGAGGAATGTGCTGGCACCGAGAGCAAGCAAAATCGCGAGCACTGGCGAACTGATGGCGCGAAGTGTCACGGGCGTCCACTCTGGCAGGAATATGGGGTGATACGGATGCTATAACCCAGCGGGTGCGCACGGTGAACCCGCACGAATACCAGCGCCCGCCGCGCTGCCGGTGGTAGCGTCCTGACAGTCGAGGTAGTGAAGGAACACGTATGGACATTGGCGTCCTGTACTGGCCAAGCGATCGCACCGTGTCGGTGCCAGACCTCGCCCGCGCACTCGAGGTTCGAGGGTTCTCGGGACTCTGGGTTTCGGAGCATACGCACATCCCGGCCAGTCGCAAGACGAGGTGGCCAGTCAATCCCGGCTCCGAACTGCCATCCTCCTACCTGAGGATGCACGACCCCCTGATAGCGCTGGCGGCAGCGGCGACGGTAACCGAAACCCTCACACTGGGCACGAGCATCTGCCTGCTCGCCCAGCGCGATCCCATCGTCACGGCGAAGCAGGTCGCGTCGATCGATCACCTCTCGAACGGCAGGGTGAAGTTCGGGGTCGGCTACGGCTGGAACCTCGAAGAGGTGCGAAACCACGGGATCGCTCCGTCAGATCGGCGCGACGTGCTTCGCGAGAACGTCGAAGTGATGCGGCAGCTGTGGACCATGGATGTCGCCGAATACGCTGGCGAACACGTCACGCTTGCGCCGAGCTGGCAG
>JAODLU010000382.1 GCA_025464125.1 Microbacteriaceae bacterium
GACTACACGGTGGCTGAGCCAGCCGCAGCCGCCGGGCGACTGGCGGTCATCCCCGGTGATTTCGACTGGGACGACGTCGGAGACTTCGCGGCGATCGCGAAGCTGCACTCAGGCGGTCGCAAGAGCGACCTGGCGATCCTCGGCGAAAATGCCCGCGTGCTTTCCGACGCGTCGAGCGGTGTCGTCATCGCACAGTCAGGCAGGCTGATTTCTCTCATCGGAGTCACCGACATCGTTGTCGTTGACACCCCTGATGCCCTGCTCGTAACTACCAGCGCCAATGCCCAGAGAGTAAAAGCAGTAGTAGACGCGCTCAAGCTCTCCGGCCGAAGCGATGTCCTTTAGCGAAAGGCGAAAGCCCATGTTCACCAGGACCATTGTGCGAACGGCCGCCGTCGCGGGTGCCGCGCTGCTGCTGCTTGCCGGCTGCGCTCCCGCGCCGTCCTCTACCGCCAAGCCCGGCGCATCCAGCTTCTGTGCCCGCATGGTCACGAACTCGGGCGGCCTGCAGGATCGCTCGTTCAACCAGGCCAGCTGGGCCGGTATGCAGAAAGCAGAGAAGAAGTTCGACATCGACGCGAAGGTGCTCGTGTCGAACTCAGAGACAGACCTCGAGCCCAACGTGCAGCAGGCAGCTGCAAGCGGCTGCGGTTTCGTGCTCACCGTTGGATTCGAGCTGACCGCCGCAACCGAGGCTGCGGCAAAGGCGAACCCGAAGACAGATTTCTCGATCGTGGATGACACGATCACCGCGCCGAACGTGAAGCCGATCGTGTTCGACACCGCGCAGGCCGCATACCTTGCCGGCTACGTCGCCGCGGGCGTTTCGAAGACAGGTGTCGTCGCAACGTTCGGTGGGGGCAACCAGCCGCCGGTCACGCTGTTCATGGACGGCTTCGTCGATGGTGTCGCCCACTACAACGAGGTCCACGGCACGGCGGTCCAGGCGCTCGGCTGGGACAAGGCAAAGCAGGACGGCACCTTCACCGGCGACTTCGAGAACACCATCAAGGGCCAGACGACCGCCCAGGCCTTCATCGACCAGGGCGCGGATGTCATCCTGCCCGTTGCGGGCCAGGTCGGCGAGGGAGCGGCGTCGGCAGCACTGCACCACCCGGGTGTCTCCCTGATCTGGGTCGACTCTGACGGCTACAACACCCTGCCGGCCGAGTATCGGCCCATCCTGCTCACCTCAGTGCTGAAGAACACCGGCGACGCCGTCACCCAGATCGTCGGCCAAAGCAAGAACAAAACGTTCACCAGTGACCCGTACATTGGCACGCTCAAGAACTCGGGAGTCGCTATCGCGCCGTTCCATGACCTTGCTTCCTCGGTGAGCGCGGGGCTCTCCAAGGAGGTCTCAGACCTCCGCGCGGACATCATTTCGGGAAAGATCGTTGTAACGTCGCCAAGCGCCCCCAAACAGGGGTAGTCAGGCTCGACGACGGGCCACTGACGAGTGAATTATTTCCGCAACATTTCGCGACCGTCGCATCTTTGTAACCATCGTCTTCCCGGGCTCCCCCAGTCGACCGCGCAGACACGCCGTTCGGTAACGTGTAACCACTATGGCCGCGGCAACCCTTGCCGGTCAGCACCTTGGAGGACACCTTGAGAATCACCACACGCAGCCGCCTCATCGGCGGCCTTGCGATGGTCGGTATAGCAGCAGTGCTTGCCGGCTGTGCAACTGCTCCCGATTCCGCGAGCACCGGCTCCGCCTCGTCATTCCTTCCCTGCATGGTTTCCGACTCTGGTGGATTCGACGACAAGTCGTTCAACCAGCTCGGCCTCGAGGGCCTGCAGTCAGCAGCCAAGGACCTCGGCGTCAAGGAGAAGCACGTCGAGTCGAACGCAGACACCGACTACGCCCCGAACATCGACAGCCTCGTTTCGGCCGGCTGTAACCTCATCATCACCGTCGGCTTCAACCTCTCGGCAGCATCGCTTGCCGCGGCCAAGGCCAACCCCGACATCCAGTTCGCCATCATCGATGACGCGGCAGACGCCGACTTCGACGGCAAGGTCGACGAGCCGAACATCAAGCCCATCCTGTTCGACACCGCGCAGGCTGCATACCTCGCAGGTTACGCAGCGGCCAGCTACAGCAAGTCTGGCGTCGTCGGAACCTTCGGTGGCATGCAGTTCCCGACCGTCACGATCTTCATGGACGGCTTCGCAGAGGGTGTTGCCAAGTACGACACCGACAAGGGCAAGTCAGTCAAGGTAGTCGGCTGGGATGTCGCGAGCCAGAAGGGTTCGTTCACCGGCGGTTTCGCCGCGAACGACACCGCGAAGAGCACAGCCCAGAACCTGATCGACCAGGGTGCTGACGTGATCTTCCCCGTTGGTGGTCCGATCTTCCAGAGTGCTGGTGCTGCCATCGGCGACAAGAGCATCGCGCTTCTTGGTGCTGACGCTGACGTGTACAACACGTTCCCGACCTACGACAAGCTCTACCTGACCTCGGTGCTGAAGGGCATCGACCCGGCCACCCAGGCGGTAGTCAAGGCGAGCTCGAAGCAGAAGAAGGGCGAGTTCGACAACGTGGCCTACGTGGGCACGCTGAAGAACAACGGCGTCGGAATTGCTCCGTTCCACGACTTCAAGTCGAAGGTTGACGGCAGCCTGCAGGGCGAGATCGACAAGCTGAAGGCGAGCATCATCGATGGATCGCTGGTCATCAAGTCGTACCTGACAGCCGGCTAACACCAGCAGTACACCCTATAAAAACAGCATTACAACAGGGGTCGGGGAGACCAGCTCAGCTGGTCTCCCCGACCTTCTTCATTCGCGGTCGGCAGAACCCGGACGTTGCCGGTTAGATTGGAAAACATGAAGCTCGAACTTCGCGGCATCACCAAGCGGTTTGGTTCCCTCGTAGCCAATGACCACATCGACCTGGTGGTTGAGCCAGGCGAGATCCACGCGCTGCTCGGCGAGAACGGCGCGGGCAAGTCCACCCTCATGAATGTGCTCTACGGGCTCTACCAGGCCGACGAGGGGGAGATCCTGCTCGACGATGTCGTGCAGCACTTCGCAGGCCCTGGCGATGCGATGGGTGCAGGCATCGGCATGGTGCACCAGCACTTCATGCTCATCCCCGTATTCACGGTCGCCGAGAACGTGATGCTCGGCCACGAGCAGACGAAGTTCGGTGGCAGGCTCGACCTCGCCGCCGCGCGCAGGCAGGTTCGCGAGATCTCCAGCCGTTTCGGCTTCGACATCGACCCGGATGCGCTGGTTGACGACCTTCCGGTCGGGGTGCAGCAGCGGGTGGAGATCATCAAAGCGCTCTCCCGCGACGCAAAGGTGCTCGTCTTCGACGAGCCGACAGCAGTGCTCACCCCGCAGGAGACCGACGAGCTCATGGTGATCATGCGCCAGCTGAAAGAGGCTGGCACGTCGATCGTCTTCATCACCCACAAACTGCGCGAGGTGCGCGAGGTCGCGGACCGCATCACGGTCATCCGTCTCGGAAAGGTCGTTGGTGAGGCATCGCCCACCGCGACGAACACCGAGCTCGCCTCCCTGATGGTCGGCCGCGCCGTGGAACTCACCGTGCACAAGGAGCCGGCACATCCTGGCGAACCTGCACTCGTCGTCAGCAACCTCTCGGTCATCGACCCGCGCGGCCAGCTGGTCGTCAACGATGTGAGCTTCGAGGTGCGCGCGGGCGAGATCCTCGCAATCGCCGGCGTGCAGGGCAACGGGCAGACCGAGCTGACAGAAGCGCTGATGGGCCTGCAGCCCCGTGTGACGGGGTCGATAGAGCTCGACGGCAAGCAGCTGCGCCGTGCGAGCGTGCGCCGCATCCTCGATTCTGGCGTTGGGTTCGTTCCGGAGGACAGGTCAGAAGACGGACTAATCGCCGAGTTCACGATCGCTGAGAACCTCATGCTCGACAGGTCGAACGGAACGCCCTTCGTGAAGACCGGAGTGCTGCAGCTCGGCACTCTCGCCGGATTCTCGGAGGAGAAGATCACCGAGTTCGACATCCGGGCACAGGGAATCGGCACGCACGCCGGGCGCCTCTCCGGCGGTAACCAGCAGAAGGTGGTGCTCGCCCGTGAGCTTTCGCGCGAACTGCGCCTGTTCGTTGCGGCCCAGCCGACCCGAGGGCTCGATGTCGGGTCCATCGAGTTCGTGCACACCAGAATCGTCGCAACCCGGGATGCCGGAACGCCGGTGATCGTCGTCTCAACCGAGCTCGACGAGGTGGTGGCACTCGCTGACAGGATCGCCGTGATGTACCGCGGCGCGATCGTCGGAATCGTGCCGGGAAGCACCCCGCGTGAAGTGCTCGGCCTCATGATGGCCGGCGAAGTGCCGGCCGGTGTGGAGGTCGCAGCGTGAGCAACGAACAGATTCCCGTGAAGGGCCAGGCGGTCGAGGTTCCGCTCGAATCCGGCCAGGTGCCAGAAGAGGAGCAGGTGCAGCCGGATTCCGCGGCTTCCCGTTTTTCCATCGCTTTGCGCGAGATCGCAACGGGTAACGTACTCATCTCGATCCTCGCGGTCGTGCTCGCGCTCGTCGCCGGTGGCATCCTCATCGCCCTGACGGATCCTGGCGTGCACACTGCAGCCGGGTATTTTCTCGCACGGCCGCTCGACACCCTGAGCGCGATCTGGAACGCGGTCTACGGCGCGTATTCCACTCTCTTCCAGGGCTCGATCTACAACTTCCAGCGACCAGGATTCGCCGCTGGAATCAAGCCTCTGACCGACACGCTCACCTTCGCGACACCGCTGATCGCCGCGGGCCTCGGTGTGGCGCTCGCGTTCCGCATCGGTCTCTTCAACATCGGTGGCCAGGGCCAGATGCTCATGGCAGCCGCGGCCGCCGGCTGGGTCGGCTTCTCGTTCGACATGCCGTTCCCGCTGCACCTCGTCGTGGCTCTCGCTGCCGGCATCGCGGCTGGCGCACTGTGGGCAGGTCTTGTCGGTGTGCTCAAGGCGTTCACCGGCGCGCACGAGGTGATCGTGACGATCATGCTCAACTACGTCGCCTACTTCTTCATCGCGTTCCTGCTGCGCACCCCGGGTGCCCTGCAGGCGCCAGGCTCGAACAACCCGAAGTCGCCGCCGATGAAAGAGAGTTCGGTCTTTCCGCATCTCTTCGGCCCTGGATACAACACCACGATCGGCCTGATCTTCGTGATCATCGCCACCGTCGTGGTCTGGTACCTGCTCAACCGGTCGAGCCTCGGCTTCAAGTTCCGCGCTCTCGGCGAGAACCCGCACGCGACGAGAGTCGCCGGTATCAACGTGAGGACGTCGTACATCTACGGCATGCTCATCTCCGGTGCGCTGATCGGGCTCGCGGGAGCCAACCAGGTGCAGGGCGCGATCACCTCCGGATTCGGATCAGGCATCGACGCAGGCATCGGCTTCGACGCGATCACCGTCGCGCTGCTCGGTCGCTCCCGTCCGTGGGGCGTGTTCGTGGCGGGCATCCTGTTCGGCGCATTCAAGGCCGGCGGGTTCACCATGCAGGCGATCCAGGGTGTGCCTATCGACATCGTGCTCGTGGTGCAGTCGCTGATCGTGCTCTTCATCGCAGCACCCCCGCTCGTTCGCGCAGTCTTCAGGCTGCCAACCCCATCCGACGTTCCCCGCGTGAAACCGGCGAAAACCAGTGGCAAGAAGGCGGTGGTGACCAGGTGACCGCGGTGACGAACGAGACGACCCATGCAGGAACGACAGTCTCAGGCGGCCTCGCCACGACTGCGGTCAGGCACTGGAAGACACCGATCGCCCTCGCGCTCTTCGCGCTCATCGCCTTCGTAGCGTTCGGCATCATCGGTCGGGCCGGAACCACCACCTTCAGGTTCTCGAACACTGACGACGTGGTGCAGCTGCCGGCCATCACCGTGCCGACGCACCTTACTGGGCTCATCCTGTCGATCGTGCTGCTGGTAGGCGCGGCATACGCGGTGGCCCAGGTCGTTCGGTTCAGGACCGTGCAGTTCTGGATAGTGATCGTCTTCGCGTTCCTGTTCCTGGTCACCTTCCTCGTCTGGGCGTCAGCCTCGCCCGACCGCTCGATACTCGTCGCCGGGCTACTCACCGGGGCTGTCGGGCTCAGCGTTCCACTGATCTTCGGTGCGCTCGGCGGAGTGATCTCCGAGCGGGTCGGCGTGGTCAACGTGGCCATCGAAGGGCAGTTGCTGGCTGGCGCATTCGTGTCGGCGCTCGTCGGTTCAGCGACCCACCTGCCGGTGCTCGGACTGCTCGCGGCGATGATCGCCGGAATGCTTGTGTCTTTCGTGCTCGCCGCGTTCTCGATCAAATACCTGGTCGACCAGGTGATCGTCGGCGTCGTGCTCAACGTGCTCGTG
>JAODLU010000042.1 GCA_025464125.1 Microbacteriaceae bacterium
AGGGCATCCCGGGGTCGGTCTCATCATCGCCTGGGGTGCCGCAACCGATGTGGGCCGCCGCCGCAAGCACAACGAAGACAGCCTGCTGGCCGAGTCACCGATCTTCGCTGTTGCAGACGGGATGGGCGGCCACGCCGCGGGAGATCTCGCAAGCGCCGCGGTGGTTGCCAGGCTCGCCGAGGCCGTCGTCGGCGATTTCGTCGACTCCGAGGCAATCGGGCGGGCGCTGAGCGCGGCGACCGCTGACATCTCAGAGGTGGCAGACGACAGGGACCTGGGCGTCGGCACCACCGCAACCGGGGTTGCACTCACCCTTCTCGGCGGCGAGCCTTTCTGGACGGTCTTCAACGTTGGCGATTCTCGCGTATACCTTTTCGAGAACAACGAGCTGAGCCAGGCCACCGTCGACCATTCGGTTGTGCAGGAACTCGTCGCGGCGGGACTCATCGCTGCCGAGGATGCCGAGTCTCATCCTGAGAGCAACGTGATCACGAGGGCTGTCGGGTTCAACGCAGAACCCCGCCCCGACTTCTGGCTGGTTCCTGTGCGCCGCGGGCTTCGCATCATGGTCTGCTCGGACGGCCTGACCAAGGAGGTCGACAACGAGCACATCCGCCTCCACCTCGCGGCGGCACTCACTCCACTCGAGACGGCGCGCTCCCTGGTCGATGCGGCACTGGCCGGCGGGGGCAGGGACAACGTGACGACCATCGTCGTGGATGTGATCGAAGCGCCGGTTGCGGAAGTGGTGGAGCACACCACGCCGAGACGTGCAAAACGTTCAGCCACGCCCAGGGAGAACAAGGTTCCGAGGCCCCCGAAAGGGGGATAGAACGTGCCCCTGACCAGCCTATTTGCCCTGAAATGCTCCCATATTGCGTGCTTACAATAGAACTTTCTAGTCGCTCGCTTTCAGGCGCCACGGCCAACTCTCGGGAAGGAGCATGATGGCACGACGTTTGCCCTCGCAACCTCCCGTGCTGCCCGGCTTCTCCTTCGTTCACGTGCTCGGTTCCGGTGGCTTCGCCGATGTGTTCCTCTACGAGCAGAACATGCCGCGGCGCCAGGTCGCGGTAAAGGTCATGCTGAGCGAGGTCGTCAACGACCAGGTGCGGCAGATGTTCCAGGCCGAAGCGAACCTCATGGCGCAGCTGAGCGCCCATCCCTCGATCCTCACCGTGTACCAGGCGAGCGTGTCGGCGGACGGCCGCCCATACCTGGTCATGGAACTGTGCTCGCCAGGGCTGTCTGAGCGATACCGCCGCGAGCGGATTCCCGTGCCCGAGATATTGCGCATCGCCGTGAAGATCGGCAGCGCGATCGAGACAGCGCACCGCGCGGGCGTGCTGCACAGGGACATCAAGCCATCGAACATCCTGCTCACCGCATACGGGCATCCAGTGCTGTCCGACTTCGGCATAGCGGCGACACTGAGCGAAGCTGAATCGCAGGAATCCATCGGCATGTCCATTCCGTGGTCTGCACCTGAGGTTCTGATGGACGAAACTCCCGGCAGCATCAAATCCGAGGTGTGGTCGTATGCGGCCACCGTGTATTCGCTGCTCGCGGGTCGTTCGCCGTTCGAGATTCCGACAGAGTCGAACAAGCCGACAGACCTGATCACCCGCATCAACCGCGCAAAAGTGCAGCCCATCGGTCGCTCAGACGTGCCGGTCAGCCTCGAACGCGCACTGCAGCGGGCGATGTCTCGAAAGCCGGAGTCACGGCCGGGCAGCGTGATGGAGCTTGTGCGTGAATTCCAGTCGATCGAGACCGAGCTCGGGGTGGCGCAGACCCCGATCGAAGTGGCGATGGATGACTGGGCGCTCGCGACCGTCTCTGACCTCGAGGACCGCACCAGGGTTCGCAGCGTCTCAAGCACGGTTGCTCCGCGGAGTCGTCGCAGGCGACGCCGAGCGGTAGTCGGCGCCTCATATTCGGGTGTCGGAACCGTGTTGCGCCAGAGCATGGGCGCCCCGAACAGCGCCAGTTCGCCGGCGCGCCAGACCCGCGGGATGCAGGCACTCGCCTGGTCGCTCGTGGCGACAGCCGTGCTGGTCGTTGCTCTCGGCGCAACCGCAACAGTCGTATTGATCAGGGCGAACAGCAGCGATATCCCGCGGGTGAGCGACATCTCGGCAACGATGACCGCTGACTCCGTTGAATTCGCGTGGAAGGATCCTGGCATCACGAGCGCCGACTCCTACCAGATCACGACGAGTGACGGGCGGTCGAGCATCCAGCGCACCGCGGCATTCGTCGTCGACGCGAAGACCGGCGACAACGTGTGCATCACGGTGACGGTGAATCGCGAGGGCAAGATCGGCCCGCCGAGCAGCCAGAAATGCGTGGACTTCGGAGCGTGACGTTCCGGCAGTGGATCTCCGCACACAAATCGCTCGTCATCACATCGACGAGCGGTGGTGTGATTGTCGCGCTCATCGCGGCAGTCGCAGTGGTCTCGACTGGGTTCACAGCCCAGCGCCTCGACCTCGGTGACGGCTCGGTCTGGGTGGCCAATGGTACGGACCAGGTGATCGGGCGGGCAAACCCGGCTGTCCTCGCGCTCAACACAGTTGTAGCGAGCGCTGGCTCGGAACTCGAGGTGCTGCAGGCCGGATCGACAGTGCTGCTCCTCGATCGCACGAACAGCAAGGTCGACATCGTCGATGCCGCAACCTCAAAGACTCTCGACAGCGTGCCCCTGCCCCCGGGCGACCCCCAGTTGTTCCTGGCCGGCGACAATGTCGTGATCGGATCTGGCGACACTGGGGAGTACTGGATCGTGCGTTCAGGCGATCTGGCGCGCTTCGACG
>JAODLU010000181.1 GCA_025464125.1 Microbacteriaceae bacterium
ACACTCTATTCACTTCGAGCCTCGGGCGCGGCGACCGCTGCCGCTAACGTTGGCCACACCCGTGCGGACCAATGGAGGTCACAGTGCCCGAGCTCTCCGATCAGCAAGCAGACGCGCTGCTGCGCGACACCAACTGGGGGCGCTGGGGCGCCGACGACCAGAAGGGCGCGGTCAACCTGGTGACGCCGGAGAAGACTCTCGCCGCGGTGCGATCGGTGCGATCCGGAGAGTCGATCTCGCTCAGCCGGGTGTTTCCGACAACGCCGGGCCCGGGCAACCCGCGGCCGGCTCAGCACTACATGCTGAGCGAAGAGCGGCCAGGATTCGGCTACTCGGGCGACTACCTCGGCATCGCCTATCACGGCTACGAATGCACGCACGTCGATGCGCTCTGCCACATGTGGGACGACAAGGGCATGTGGAACGGACGCGACCCCCGGCAGGAGATCACCCCGTTCGGTGCCCGCTTCGGCGATATCTCGCAGTGGTCAAATGGGATTGTGACGAGAGGTGTGCTACTCGACGTTCCCGCCTACCGCGGAGTCGAGTTCGTCGAGGTCGGCGAACCGGTGCTGGCCGAGGAACTCGAACTCGTCGCGAAGGCGCAGGGTGTGACCGTGCAGTCGGGGGATGCCCTGCTCGTCTACAGCGGGCGTGAGAAGTGGTCGGCGACCAATGGGCCGCTCGCCACCGCCGAGCACAGGCCGGGCCTCCATGTCTCGTGCATGAGCTTCATCCGGCAGCACGACGTCGCGGTGCTTCTCGCCGACCAGATGGACGAGACGCCGAATGATTCAGGCATCTTCCTTTCAGTGCACGGCGTCATCTTCGCTTACGGCGTCGCACTCGTCGACAACGCCCTGCTCCAGCCGCTGGCCGAGGCGTGCGCTTCTCGCGGAGCATGGGACTTCATGCTGATGATGGCGCCGTTGCCCGTCGTTGGCGGCACGGGATCACCGGTCAACCCGATTGCCGTGATCTGAGGATCAGGCGTACCAGCGGCCCACGGCGTCGGCGAGATCGCGGGCGTTCTCCCGGTCAGCCGGTCGCGTTCCCCGTTCGACACTCTTCAGTTCGCGCACCAGCTGGTCGTGGGTGGGGGTCGGCACTCCGCGTGCCTTCCCCTCTGCTGACACCCATCCGTTCAGGTAATCCACCTCGGTGCGGCGGCCCTTCATGATGTCCTGCAGCAGCGAGGCCCTGTTGGCTTTCTTGCCGACCCGGCCAGCACTGATGGCGCTCATCTGGGCACCGATATCTGCCCAGGCCGGCGTAGAGATCGAGGTCGCGTCGAGCAGCAGCTGATGCGAGATGCGGCCGAGCACGGGGCTCGACTCCACACCGGATGCCGCGGCCACCGCCGCTGTCTCGTGCCCGAGTGCGGTCATGATGTCCAGGGTGAATGGATCAGACCACAGGGTGTCTGACCAGAGGCCGGTGAGGCCGGCAAGCGCGTTGGACATCGTGTTCAGCGTGAGCTTGCCCCAGCGGTCAGGCCAGGCGTCGTCGGCTACTGAGACCACACCGAGTGGAGCGAAATGCTGCTGCAGCTGATCGAGCACAGCGCGGTCGCGGCCGGGCGCCAGGTGCCCGAACACCACTCCAGCGACTTCCGCAGGGCTCGTGCGCTTGACGACCCCAGGCTCGATGAGGTCAGCGGCAAGGGCGACGACGCAGGCAACCATGCGCTCCTGGCCAACCCACTGGCCTACCGCCGAGTCGTTCATGCCATTCTGCGATGACATCACGATCGTGGACTCGCTGAGGTGTTCCCTCGCCAGCATCGACAGGAGACGGGTGTCGTAGGCCTTGCCAGCCACGATGATGAGGTCGGCCGTGCCGAAACCGGCGAGCTCGTCGAGGTGGATCGCATTCGGCTTGACGGTGAAGTCGCCCTCGACCGTCTGCACCTGGAGGCCGTTCTGCTTCATGGCATCCACGTGCTGGAACCAGCCGTCGGCAATCGTCACATCGCGACCATCGCGTGCCAGGTGGCCACCGAGGGTCGAACCGACAGCTCCTCCGCCGAGAATCAAGGTTTTCACGACTGTGCTCCAGGGGACGGCAGCGGCAGTGGCGCTGGCGGGTCGACGCTGTAGTCGTAGAAACCCGCACCGCTCTTGCGACCGAGGCGGCCTGCGGCGACCAGGGGCCCGACGATGTCCATGGTGGCCTTGTCGCCAGCTTCACCGTGCTTCTCGAACCTCGTGGTGCGGGACTGCAGCAGCAGGTCGAGACCCGAAAGATCGGCAAGTGCGAATGGACCGAGCGGCCAGCGGAGGCCCCTCTTCACGGCGATGTCGATCTCAGGGAACGAAGCGACCCCGTCGGCGAGCAGCGCGAATGCCTCTCGGGAGGCCGCACCCAGCACGCGGTTCACGAGGAACCCGTCGACCGCCTTGTTGAGCACGACTGAGGTGCGTTTGATGCGTGCTGCCCATGCGACAGCGGCATCCATGATCTGGCTGCTCGTGTGGGGAGCGGCGACGATCTCGACGAGGTCCATGACGGTGAGCGGGTGGAAGAAGTGCATGTTGAGCACGCGGTCACTGTATGGAGCGTCCCCGGCGATCGACTCCGCCCGGATGTGACTCGAGTTGGTGGCGATGCCCGCATGGGCTGGCAGCAACTCGGCGAGCTGTGCGAACACGATCTTCTTGACGTCGAGACGTTCGACCACGGCTTCGATTGCCCAGTCGCAGCGCGGGGCCGCGGCAGCGAGGTCGCTCGAGAAGTGGATCCTGGCGAGGCTCGCGTCGGCGTCGACCCTGGTGCTGCGGTCTTTCTCGACATTGCGATCGAGAATGGCGACGATCTGTGCGCGGCCACGCTCGAGCGCCTCGGGCACGACATCGACGAGTTCGACGTCTACCCCGTTCATCGCGGACTGCACGGCAATCTGTGCACCCATCTGGCCGGCTCCGACGACGAGAAGTCGCCCGTTAGCTACGTCGCTCATGATGAAACCGCTTCCTGCTCGTTGGCATTGCCGTGCTCGCCCTGCTCCATGGCGACTGACTGCCACAGGTGCTCTGCGCCCCCGGCCAGTGCACGCCGCCCGGCGATGGTCTTCCACTGCCGTTCGCTTCGACCCTCATCGCGCCAAGACCAGAGGCTGCGCGTGAACTGGTGCAGCGGGTACTCCCGCGTGTAGCCGATGGCGCCATGCAGCTGGTGGGCAGCCTCGGCGACCGGGCTTGCTGCCATGGCCGTGCGAAGGCGGGCCGCTGCGATTGCAAACCTGCTGTCTGCATGCTGGCCGCTGTCTGCGAGCGCGCCGCGGAAAAGCGCTGTCGCCTCCTGCACAGCCGCGGTGGCCACCGAGATCTCACCGGCGAGCTCAGCGGCGATCTGCTTCACAGCCTGGAAGCGCGAGAGCGGCCTGCCGAACTGCTCGCGCTGGTTTGTGTAGCCGACTACGAGAGAGCGCACGGTCTCCATCGCCCCGATCATCGCCCACGACAGCCCGATGGCCTCGACATCGATGAGGTCTTCGAGGAGCCGGGATGCGCTGTCGTGGCCTGCGCTGGTGAACACTGCCGCGCCAGCCGCAGTGATGGACACCTCTGCGCTGTCTCGCGGTTCACCGGCAAGGTTCGTCTCGTGGATCCAGGCGATATCGCCTGCCTGCAGTTCGGCAGCGACCAGGGTGCCCCCGTCGAGGCCAAGCACGATCAGGTTCTGCACGACGTGCCCGTACGCGATGTCGTCGAGTCGCCCCTGAAGTGTCCAGCCATCGGCGGAGTGTGTGGCACGCAGTGGGGCACCCGTCGCGACCGCGGTCGCGCCCCCGCGATGGGGCAGCCCGAACTGTGCGCGCAGCCACGGCGCGATGAGCAGCGTCGAGGCGAGTGGCAGCGGGGCAGCGAACCGACCAGCCGA
>JAODLU010000112.1 GCA_025464125.1 Microbacteriaceae bacterium
TGACGCACGCGGGTCATTCGCGACAGTTACCGATGCCGTTCTGAACGTCACATGGGGCGTCTTCGTTATCGATTACATCGTAAATCTCGTCCTGGCGAAGCCGCGATGGCGTTGGTTCTATCGCCACCTTCTCGACCTGGCGATCGTCGCACTGCCACTGTTGCGTCCGCTTCGGCTACTGCGACTCGTCACCCTGCTTCGGGCGCTCCAACAGATCGCTGGTTCAGCGCTTCGAGGCCGAGTGGTCGTCTACGTCGCGGGCGCCGCGAGCCTGCTCATCTTTGTTGCCGCTTTGGCGGAATTGGACCAGGAGCGGCACGCACCTGGTGCATCCATAACCACCTTTGCCAGCGGCCTGTGGTGGGCCGTCGTCACCATCACGACCGTCGGATACGGCGATCTGTACCCGGTTACCGACGTTGGACGGCTCATCGCCGTAGCCGTGATGCTGGGCGGGATCGCGCTTATCGGAGTTGTGACTGCCACGCTGGCGTCATGGATAGTCGAGCGGGTAGCAATGAAAGACGAATCCGAGCAGGCAGCGACCAGAAGACAGGTCGCAGAGCTGGCCGACGAGGTGCGAGCGCTTCGATTCTCGCTCAACTCCGGCGCAACGGGCGGGGCCACTCCAACTCATCCACAGGGTACGACCCCCCATCGCTAACGACACCGACCACCCGCTAACCTGAGCGCACTACGCAGGGGGTCCGCGAAATGACAGACGAAGACACCGACTACCGCCTATACGCCGGCAGGGTCTCTTTTCCCCGCACTCCAGACGACCTCACCTCCACCACACACTGTCCTGCTTGTTTCTCGGTGCTTCGCGCCAGCACCTGTTCGGTGTGCGGCCTTGATCTCGGGCATCCGGCTGCCGCACAACTCGCAGCTGTATCGCAGGAGGTTGCCACCTCGCTCGATCAGCGCCTGGAGCTCATCGGGCGCATCCGCTTCGACACTGCGGCCGCCAAGACAGCTGCAGTGCGGGGCCCGGCGGTCGTAGCGTCCAGGGTTGCGGCCCAGGCTGCCCCAGTTACTGCCGTTGCTGCGCCCGCTCCCACCGTTTTGGCGCCCGTCACCGTGGTGTCCCCCGCAGCCGCTACCCAAACGACTGTGGGAGCGCCGAGGCGCTCGAGCGTGCAGGTGGTGCTGCTGATAGTCGGCATCTCGCTGCTGTCTGTCGCTGCGATCTTCTTCCTCGTCTACGCGTTCATCAACTTCGGCATTCTCGCCCGCTCGCTCATCATCGGTGGCATCACGGTGGCCGCCTTCGTGGTTGCATCCCTGCTCAGGCGCGGGGGCCTGCGCGCAACAGGCGAGGGCATCGCGGCGTTCGCCATCGTGCTCATTTACCTCGACGCATTCGCCCTCAGGGCCAATGACTTCTTCGGACTCCAATCGACGGATGCCCTGCTCTACTGGGGCTGGACCCTCGTCGTGTCATCCATAGCCTTCGTGCTGTGGAACAGGCAGTCGGGCCTGCGAGTCGCGGGCCTCGCGGGGTTCATCGCCTTCGCTCCGGGGCTTGGCATGATCGCTGGAGCGGCAGTCGAGCCAGACGAGCGTGCTTTCGTACTCTTCTCGACCATCGCGCTCGGTGGACTCGTGCAACGACTCGCGCCGCAGCCAGCCACTCCTGGTCGCGGCGCCATCCCCGCCAGGGCGGAACGGGTGATCGTCCTCGGCATCACGACCGTCGCCCTGCTCGTTGCGGTCGTCGCGTCATTCGGCCTGCCGCGCCCGCAGATCTGGGCGACCACCATCGGGCTGGCGATACTTGTGATCATCGCGGCACTTCACGTGCTCGCACTGACCGTGCGAACGGACTCGGCAACCTCAGCATTGCCCGTGTTTGGCAGCGCGTTTGCTGGCTTCGCCGGGCTGGTGGGCGCCTCGGCGGTCGCGAGCGGCGCTATCGCCAGCGGCAATGACACCGTGCTCGCGTTCGTGCCGCTCCTCGTGGCCGTGGCACTGTCCCTCATTCTCGAATTCACGGCACGAAGGCTGGCAGCATCCCTTCTCAGTCGCCCGGCAACTGTCGCGGCGTGGTCAGCAGCCGCAGTTGCCGTCATCATCGCGTTCATTCCGACGGTCGGATTGTCGCTCGTCATCTTCTCTTCCGCGGCGCAGGGAATCGGGCAAGCGTGGGCCCTCACCGCGGACGCCCGCCTCCACAGCGCACCTGATCTGCTCGTCCTCGGGCTGATTGGCCTCGTGCTCGCGTCCGCACTTGTCGGGCTCGCCTGGTGGGGCGGAGGGGTACTCCGCAGGCGGCTGCCCGTCTTCGCCTGGGCGGGTGGCATGCTGTTGCTGCTTGCAACCGCCGTGCTGCCCATTCTCTGGATCGCGGTCGGCGCACGGCTGCTTCTGGCAGCGGTCGCTCTCGTCGCGCTGGTCGCAGCAACCCGACGGCGAGCGCCGCTCTCGCTGCGATCCGCAGCCGCGACGGTCTTGATCTGCAGCGCCGCGCTCGCCTACTTCGGCTCGTGGGCCAGCGCTGGCACGTGGCTGGTCGGAACGGTCGCCACCACTGCGCTGCTCGTCCTCTCGCGCGCGGCAGTCCGCAGCAGCACCGGCAGGGCCATCCTCATCGGCGTCACCGCGATCATCCTGATGGTCGGCGGTGCTGCTGGTGTGCGCCAGATCGCGCTACCGCTGCATGCGGGCCTGCCAGCGGATGCAGTAAACGGCCTGCGAGGCGCGTCGATAATCGCCATCCTGCTGCTTCTCGCATCGGCGGCACTCAGCACGAAAGTCGTCTCCATCATCGAACGCCGCACGATTTTCTGGATCTCAGCTGTTGCAACGGCTGGCACCGTGCTGCCGGCCCAGCTCAGGCTGGTCTCCGGTGCTCGCGTTGCGCCGCTGTTGCCGGAGTCCGTGACCAGCCTTGTTCTCGGTCTAGTGCTTCTAGCTGCACTGCTCGCCTGGGCATTGCTCCCAGCCAACACGGCCTTGCGACCCGAGCGCATTGCGGTATCGCTCGGAATGGCGACAGCGCTGTACTGGGTGGTCGATTCGTTCACCCGGATGCTCGCGCTCAACGAGTTCACGATCTCCGTCGCACCGGTTGCGGCGGCCGTGCTGGCAGCCACCGGTGCCCTCGCAGTCACGACGCTTCGACCGTCGTCATCCCCCCGCTGGACGCGAGAACTCGGCGTGGCGATCGTGGCGGTGCCCGCCGTCTTGGTCGCGGTTGCGCGCAATACCGAATCCACCTGGCTCGTGCTGGTCCTCGCCGGTGTGACGGCCATAGTGCTGGCAATTAGCGCTGACGGCCTGTTCGCCTCGACGTCACCGCGACGCCATCTCGGCTGGCTTGCGCTCGCGCTCGCTACCGTCGGACTCTGGTGGCGCCTCGGTGGCGAGGGCGTCGGCGACCTCGAGCCATACGTGCTTCCGCTGGCCGGCGTGCTGCTGCTCGTGGCGCTGCTGCTGTGGAATGCTCGACGTCGATCCGACAACCCGAGCCGGGCATCCGCAGCACTGGCCCTCGCCGGGCTGCTTGTGGCCATTCTGCCGATTGCGGCCAGCGGGGCAAACGGCAGCATTGTGCGCCCACTCGTCGTCGGGGCCATTTCAGCAGCTTTGCTACTCGTTGGAAGCCTGGTCGTTGGTCGCGCGAGCGTGCGGCCATACCTCGATGCCGTTGCGCTGGCCGGGGGCATCGGAGTGCTGGTCGTCACCATTGGCCGGGCCATCGCTGTATCCAGCGAGCGAGGGGATGCGGATGGTCGCCTGGATGCGTGGCTCGCAGCAGGTCTGCTTCTGCTTGTCATCGCCGCATTCGGACAGGCCCGCGATCGGTCAGACGGCAGCGTTCGCCTGCGCTCGATCGCCGGACAGGCCATGGCGTTGCTCGCACTCGTCTCGGCGCTTGCCCTCGAACTGCCGTCATTGTCGGCCGCCCGGCTTGGCCCGGTGCGGGCACTGGTTGTCGTGCTGCTCTTCTGCGCCCTCCACGTCATCTCCTTGCTCGTGAATCGTGCGCCATTGACGCGACTCGTGGGGTGGGTATCGATCGCTTTCGCCGCCATAGCCGGCATCACCGGAGTTGCGGTGGGCGCGCTGCCCGACATCGAGTTCGCGACGATCCCCATCTCATTCGCACTGCTGGCCACTGGTGGCGTGCACATGGCAGTCACACCCAGGGCACGAAGCTGGGCATGGCTTGCACCCGGCACAGCGGTGCTGCTCGTTCCGACGCTGGCAGCGACGACGACCGATGCTCCCCTGTGGCGACTCGTGGGCCTCGGAGTCGTCGGGCTGGCAATCGTTGCACTCGCCGCCGTCTATCGCCTGCAGGCACCGTTCATCATCGCCGCGCTAGTTGTGATCATTCACGCTGTCGGCACATTTGCACCACAGATCCGCACGGTCTACGAGTCAGTCGAATGGTGGCTCTGGCTCGCAATCGGCGGCATCATCATCGTGGTGCTTGCCGCTATGTTCGAACGCAGCAAGCGGGGATTCCTGCGCGTCGCGACCACAATTCGCTCGCTTCGGTGAGAAAAAACCAATTCCCCCCGAATGGGGGGGTGCATGTCCCCACTCTGGGGGACTAACGTCGAACGCAACCGCACCCGAATGGCCCTCCCTGCGGTGAGGGCAGAACCGCCACAGGAGTCCCCCGAATGTCTTCAGTGAATACCGTTGTCGCGCCCGCAGGCTGGTACCCCGACCCGCTTGGCCTCCCCCAGGTCCGCTGGTGGAATGGACTCAGCTGGACCAACCGCATCGAAGAAATGCGCCCCGATATGCGAAACGGCTCCCGCCACTCGTCTGCTGGCGTCTACGCCGACATGGCAAGCTGACGCGTCTCGACCAGCTTCAGGGTTCGCCAAGTTCAATCCAGTTCGCCCAGGTCAGCGCTGCAGCCAGGTGAGCACGGCAAGCACCCTACGGTGATCGCTGCCCGAATCGTCGAGCCCTAGCTTCTGGAAGATCGACGTCACGTTCTTCTCGACGGCGCCTGTGCCGACCACCAGCGCAGACGCGATCGCCGAATTGGTTCGACCCTCGGCCATGTGGGTCAGAACCTCCCGCTCGCGCGGGGTCAGGCGTTCCAGCGGATCGTGCCTCCGCCCGATGAGCTGGGCCACCACCTCCGGGTCAAGCACCGTGCCGCCAGAGGCGATGCGGCCTATCGCGTCCTCCAGTTCGGCGAGGGACGCGACCCGATCCTTCAGCAGGTACCCGACTCCGCCCGTGCCGGATGACAGCAGTTCCTGGGCATACGCAACCTCGACGTACTGCGACAGAAGCAGGATGCCGAGCCGCGGCATCCTGCGCCTGGCCTCGATTGCTGCGCGAACGCCTTCGTCCCTGAAAGTAGGCGGCATCCGCACATCGATGACAACCAGATCCGGAGCCAGGGTGTCTAGCTCGGCCAACAGCTGCTCAGCGTCCGGCAACGACGCGACCACCTCGTGGCCGGCCTCGACGAGCACACGCACGAGCCCCTCGCGCAACAGCACCGAGTCATCGGCGACAAGCACCCTGAGCGGCTTTGCGGTCATGCGAACACCTTAGAGTGCGTGCGGTATGGGCAGGTGGGCAGTGACCACGGTGGGACCGCCTTCTGGAGATTCGACATCGAGCATGCCGCCGACGCCGTGCAGCCGTTCTTCGAGCCCTGCGATGCCATGAGTTTCGGACTTGATCGCGCCCCCCACGCCGTCGTCGGTCACGCTGACGTCGAGCCAGTCGCCAGCCGGGGCCGGCAGGCGCC
Source organism: Microbacteriaceae bacterium (assembly GCA_025464125.1). GTDB lineage: Bacteria > Actinomycetota > Actinomycetes > Actinomycetales > Microbacteriaceae > Lacisediminihabitans. Next base: position 5,732 of record JAODLU010000112.1, read on the forward strand.
TGATCGACAATCTCACTGTCGCCCTGGTCGCCGAGGCATGCTTGGCCACGTTCGTGAGCAGCTCGCTCGCCACGAAATAGGCGTTCCTCTCGATGTCTTCTGGCAGGGTCGTGCCCTCAATCGTCTCGTCCAGCACGCTGGTCGGCACAGGGCTCCGTACCGCCAGCGAGCCGAGCGCCGCGACAAGCCCGCGATCGAGCAGGATCGGCGGGGCGAACCCCCGGGACAGGGCGCGCAATTCTTCGAGTTCTTCCTTCGACTGCTCCATCGCCTCCGCGATCAGAGTGCGCGCCTTTTGCGGGTCGAGATCGATTTGCCGATCGGCTGAAGCGAGGTCCATCTGCAGTCTCACAAGCCGCTGCTGCGGTCCGTCGTGGATGTCGCGTTCCAGACGCCGCAGCGAGACACCCTCTGCCGACACAGCTGCCGACCGCGACAGGCCGAGCGCTATCACCTCACGTTGCAGCGCATCCGACCTGAACGGGCCGAGCAGCGCCCGCGCTGCGCCCCAGTGGGCCCACAGGAGTCCGCGGGCGATGATCGGCAGGAGGGCCAGCAGCGCCAGCCCGACCAGCAGGTTGAGGGGAAGCATGACCCAGTCGCGCACGGGACCAGTCACGTTTGCGCCGAACAGCCCGAACAGGCCATTGCCTGCCCGGGGCATGGCGTGGGCAGGCAGCGTTCGCCACCAGAGTTCGAAGCTCAGGGTGAGCCCGACGATGCCGAGGTAGACGGAGGCGACGATGAATGTGACCAGCGACACGATCGGGCTGACGGCGACCATATGCAGCAGGTACAACCAGTAGTGCCCGTTGCCCATGACCGACCGGAGCCATCCCCAGAACCCGTGCCTTGCGCGGGCATCCTGCCACTCAGGTTTTGGGATTCTGGGCATCGTGCCCCAGGCGAGACGCGTGACCTCTGCCGCCCCGAAGCCGCGCGACAGGTACAGCGCGGCTATCAGGATGAACGCGCCGAGAAAGAACGTGACCAGCGTGCCAGCGCCCGCGGAGAGGAAGGTCACTCCGACGATGAAGCCGGCGAGCGCGATCGGGTACTGCAG
>JAODLU010000115.1 GCA_025464125.1 Microbacteriaceae bacterium
ACTGGGGGTCAGGGGGTCGCAGGTTCAAATCCTGTCAGCCCGACAATCAGCCCCGGATTTCCAACGAAGTCCGGGGCTTTACTGCGATCGCGCTGGTCGGTCCAGTGTGGCCGGTGCCCGCTGATGGCCCTAGGTTCTAAATGTGGACCTTCTTCGATCGATCGTGGAAAAACACTGGCTCGCCTCGGAGAGCGGTGACTCCGACCTCGAACACGCCATGTATGCGGAGGATGCGATTCTCGACTATCCGCAGTCGAGTGAGCGGTTTCGCGGGCGGGCGACCATCGATGCCCAGCGGAGCGCGCATCGGGCCGAACGTCACTTCGCGGTTCTGCGCATCGTGGGCAGCGGCGACATCTGGGTCAGCGAGTGCATCATCACCTATGACGGCAAGCCGACTTTCTCGGTGTCAGTCATGGAATTCGCTGATGGTCTGGTCGTTCATGAGACCCAGTATTTTGCCGACCCGTTCGAGGCGCCGCCAGCACGAGCGGGTTTCGCTGAAGACATGCCGGGGCGCGCTATCGGAAGTTAGTCGGGCCGCGCCTCAATCGTTCGTGCGCCCGCGCCCTGGCCGGCGCAGCCCGAGCACGAGCAACACTATGCCGACGACGGCGAGAACCAGCCCGATGTAGAGCCACATGTGATCGCCGGTCATCGAACTGCCCGGGATCAGGTTCGATCCCTGACCGGCAAATACCAGGCCGATGACCAGCACGATGACACCGACGACCATCATGACGATTCGTGCAGTACGGCTCTTCATGTCGCCTAACCTACTCCCGCGACGGGCGGCCGTTTGCGACCGAGAGACGCGACCGATTGGTTTGGAGATGTCGAGAAGCGACTGCTACCGGCGGTACATCGGCTCAGTGTCGACGTAGTCGTTTTCCGACTGGCGATTCGGCAGGATCACCACGCGGGGTTTCGTCGAGTCATGCGCAGAAGTGAAGTCTGGATTGCAGCTCGGCCAGCCGACGTGCTTGACCTCTAGGGCGACGCAATCCCACACGACGCCAGCCGGCAGGTACTCGACGAGCATCTCGGCCGCGGAGGTGCATCCATCACCCTGGTCGCGCTCAAGGCACAGCGTGTAGACCGTGCCTCCGCTCGCGTCTGCGGGACTGGAGTCGTGCAGGAACGCGTCGGGGTACTTATTCAGCGTCGTGGACTCGCTGAAACAGTCAGTTGCATCTGATTTCTTGCACCACGTGCCCTGGATCGCGGCCGGGAATGTGCCGGCGGCAGCGACGGGGGCCGAGGCGTCTTTCGCGAGCAAGGCCTTGGCAAAGGGAAGCCCGTAGGTGAAATCAGCGGTGATCCCGATGATCGTTCGTACGCCAACTGCTGACGTTCCGTTGTTGGTGAACACATCCCCGCCGAACCCGGACTCGTCCCACCCGGTGTAGCCGGCCACGGCGTTCGCACTGATCGCACGGTTAACCCAGACATACATGCTCGCGTCGATGCTGCTGGAGACCTTGCCCGCTGGATCCGCGTACTTACCGTCGCCGTATGTGAACGAATATGCGCAGTAGGTGCCGCTGGTGGGACCCCACGACGAATCGGCGGGAGCATCGCGATATTTGGCGTCCCGTGCCCCCGGCACATTTGCAGTCACCAGGGCCGCGGTAACGGTCTCATCTTTCGGGCAGCCGGTCGGCACGGCCACTGATTCGGAGGCACTCGAGCTTCCACCTCCGTTCCCAGAGCCACCCGCGCCGGCGGAGCAGCCGGCGAGTAACGCAAGGAGAGCGACCGTGGAGGCCGTGAGAAGAAATTTGTGCACGCTTGTTGCCCCCGGGCTGAGATGTGAACAATATGAGCAGCAAACCATGCAAGCTCAAAACTGACGATAGTGGAGTGGGTAGCTATTCGAGACCGCTGGCACGTCGTGGCGCGGCGCGCTAACTTGCATCAGGACGAACCGATTGTGGCAAAGCAGGGAGACCGGATATGAGCACGATAGTCGTGCAGGAATTCATCACACTCGACGGTGTCGTGCAGGGCGGCGGCGGCCCGGAAGAGGACCGTGAAGGTGGCTTCGATCTTGGAGGCTGGGCGATGAACTACGACGCGGAACACGACAAGCAGGATGAGGGCGGCCCCATCATCGTCGAGTGGGAAAGCCGCACAGAGGCGTTACTGCTCGGCCGTAAGACCTACGACATCTGGGCCAGCGCCTGGGGTGTGTGGGATGAGAGCGCGGACGGCACGATGGGGGAGTTCACGAGGCGATACAACCGTGTGACCAAATACGTCGCATCGCGGACCCTCGCTGAATTGGGCTGGAAGAACTCCGAGTTGCTTGGCGAAGATGTACCGACCGCTGTCGCGAAGTTGCGGGACGCACCTGGCGGCGAGATTCGGGTCTGGGGAAGCACCGAGCTGGTGAAGACCCTTGCCGAGCACGACCTGGTCGACGAGTACCGGTTTATCGTCTACCCGATCGTGCTCGGCACCGGCAAGAAGTTGTTCACGGACGGATTTCCGCAGTCCACCCTCGCCTTCGCGGAGACGCGAACATTGGCGTCAGGAGTCGTGGTCAATACCTACCGGCGGCCCGGCGCTGACTGAGCGTCAAACCACAATCAGACCTTTCGCAACCATGCTCTCGCCAGCTGCGACGATCGCATCCTCTGCGTTTGTCGGCCGCCAGCCGAGAACTGTTCGCGCCTTGTCGCTTGACATCTTCTTCTTGTAGTCGAGGTCGGGCACCAACGGTTGGAATCCGGCGGAAAACAAGGCCGAGACTCGCACGACGATATTCGGGATCGACCGGGTGGGAACGCGCGCCGCTGCATCCCCAAGATGCGCCTTGAGGATCGCACCGATCTCTTTCATAGCCATCACCGGGCCGCTCGAGAGCAGGAAGCGCTCGCCAGCGGCACCCGGTGTCGTCATCGCAAGCACATGCGCCGCTGCAACGTCACGTACGTCGACGATCGGAATCCAGAGGTGCGGGAAGACAGGCATCTGCCCATCGAGCATTCGCTTGATGATGTGGTTTGAGCCGGATATCTGCTTGCCCATGACCGAGCCCATAACAGCGACAGGCAGGATCGTCGCGAGTTGCATCGCTCCACCCTCAGCGGCCATGAACTGCCATGCCGCGCGTTCGGCGAGTGTTTTGCTCTTGCCATACGCATCGACGCCAGGACCGTCGAGCACAGTCCAGTCCTGCTCGGTGAATACGTGGTCATCATGAGGATGCCCCCAGCTGACCGCATGGAACGCCGAGGTGAGCACGACCCGTGCGACCCCGGCATCGCGGGCAGCGCGAAGTACTCTCAGGGCGCCGTCCCTGGCGGGCACGATTAGGTCATCCTCGTTGTCGATGTGACCTGGGTGAACCGGGGATGCCACGTGCAGCACGTATTCGCAGCCTCCAACGGCCTCCGCCCACCCGGCATCTGACAGCAGGTCTGCCGTGGCGAAGCTTAGGTTCTCGCCATGCACCATGCCTGCCTCGGTGAGAATCGCCCTCACAACAGGCTCGCGGTCCAACGAGCGGATTGTTGTGCGCACCAGGTAGCCCGCCGCCAGAAGGTGCAGGATGCAGTGGCCGGCGATGAAGCCGGAGCCGCCAGTGACGAGAACGCGTTGTGAGGTCATGTTCCCAATGCTCGACCGGAATTCCCTGACCATCAAGAGTCCCGGCGCTCATAGGAGTAGCAGGACCATGCTCCTGTTGGCTGCGCGGATTACGGTGGAGGGTATGACTGATGAGCCGAACCTGCTGGGCGAGCACCTGCGTGCCCGCCGCGAACGGGTGACCCCCGAGCAGGCTGGCATCCCGGTGCTCGGCGCGCGGCGGGTTGCGGGCCTGCGCCGGGAGGAGGTCGCGATGCTTGCGGGCATCAGCGCCGACTACTACCTGCGACTCGAGCAGGGGCGTGATCGCAACCCATCGATGCAGGTGCTGGAGTCCGTCGCCCGCGTGCTGCAACTCGACGATGAGGGCAAGGCATATCTGCTCGGCCTTGCTGGCGACAAGCCTCGCCGCACCCGGCGGCCCCGCAGGGAGGTGGTGCCGATTGGCGTAGCCAAATTCGTGGCGGCGCTACCCTTTCCGGCTTTCGTTGAGGGCCGCTATCTCGATGTCCTCGCGGCGAACCCGCTTGCTACAGCTCTTTCACCTCGCCTTGTGGCTGGCGGCAACAGGCTGCGGGACGTGTTCCTCGATCCCGCAGAGCGCGACCTTTTTCCGCACTGGGAGACCGCCGCAGAATATCTTGTCGCCGCCTTCAGGAAACTGGTCGGCACGGACACTGACGACCCCCGTTTCATCGAACTCGTCGGAGAATTATCCCTCGCGAGCCCGCTCTTCGGGCGGCTGTGGGCACGTCACGATGTCGCGCCTAGGCAGAGCGCGGTGATGTCTCTCACTCACCCGCTGCTCGGTGAACTCACGCTCAATCGCGAGAAGCTGCTGGTCAGCGGCACTGACAACATGATGCTGGTCGTCTACCACCCGGATGCCGCAACGGACAGTGCCGAAAAGCTGGCGCTGCTCGGCTCCGTCGCTGCAGGCTCAGTCAGCGCGTCGCTCGACCGGGGTGTGGGTCAGGGCAGCGATGTGCTCGGGCGATGAGTCTGCCCAGTAATCGGTCCACGATTTTCCCCATGCGGCTGGGATGGGCACACGGTTTGCCGTCCATGGCAGGTTCGGCACAAACGGCGCAACAGGCCGGTCGCTCAGCGAACTAACGTGCAGGTGGTGCAGGTCGCGGCGTTTGCCGAAATACCAGACGCCGTCGCGACGCTCGTAACTGTCGAAGTAGCAGATGGCCATGTCGACCCACTCGTCGCCAACCTCATGCTCGGCCCGCGTGTAGACCTTGCCGGTGGCGTGATCAGCGTCGACCAGTTCGATCGCGTGCCCCACGATCTGGTGCATCGTGCGGTAGAAGTCCTTCATGATCCTGCTGATGTCGCGCTGCACTGCCTCACGACCGCCCCCCTCGAGGTCTTCGATGTAGAGC
>JAODLU010000134.1 GCA_025464125.1 Microbacteriaceae bacterium
TTCCGTCCGGTGCTCGCCACCGATTCCGCGCCGACCAGTTCGGTGGGAGGCACGGCGACGCCGAGCCCCAGCCCCTCCGACCTGTCAGGTCTCCAGGCGACCCCCAGCACAGTTCCGACGAACGCCAGCGACGACGCATACATCACGCCGAAGCTGCTGGCCGAGTTCACGGAGTTCAACTGCGACCAGGTGGACGAGGCTGGTGCGAACGTCGCAGACCCCAAGCAGCCGCTCATCACCTGCGATGACACCAACGCGTACAAGTACATCCTTGGACCGGTCGAGGTGGCCGGTGAGACCATCAGCGATGCGACTAACGGGCTCGTCACGAACAGCCAGGGAGCCAGCACCGGCCAGTGGGCAGTCAACATCGTCTTCAACGCTCTCGGCAGCAAGCAGTTCGCCGCGGTAACTGAGCGCCTGTACAGCCTCACTGGCGTGAAGAACCAGTTCGCCATCGTGCTCGACGGTCGAATCATTTCTGCTCCGACCACCAATGCCGTCATCACGAACGGCAAACCCCAGATCTCGGGCTCGTTCACGCAGGAAAGCTCCAAGACGCTCGCCGACCAGCTGAAATTCGGCGCGCTTCCGATTGGCTTTAAGGTGCAGAGCTCAGACAACATCTCGGCGACACTCGGGTCAACCCAGCTGCAGAGCGGCCTTCTCGCGGGCCTTATCGGCCTCATCCTGGTCGTGATCTACTCACTCCTGCAGTACCGCTCGCTCGCCTCGATCACGATTGCATCGCTGGTCGTTGCCGCCACCCTCACCTACCTGATCGTGCTGTTCCTCTCGTGGCGGGAAGGCTTCAGGCTCTCGCTCGCGGGAGTCGCGGGCCTCATCGTCGCGATCGGTATTACAGCTGATTCCTTCATCGTGTACTTCGAACGAATACGCGACGAGCTGCGAGATGGCCGTGCACTCGAATCCGCAGTCGAAGCCGGGTGGAAGCGAGCACTGCGCACGATCATCGCTTCCGACACCGTCAACTTCCTCGCAGCCGCCATCCTCTTCATCGTGGCAGTCGGCAACGTCAAGGGCTTCGCGCTCACGCTCGGCCTGACAACCATCGTCGACATCGTTGTCGTAGCCCTGTTCACGCATCCGATGCTCCAACTCATCTCGCGCCGCAGGTTCTTCGCCGATGGGCATCGCTTCAGTGGTCTCGATCCGAAGGCGCTTGGAGCGATCTACCGCGGAAGGGCGACATTCCGGGACCCGATCGCGGCTGGAGCCAAGAGGTCGGCAGCTGGCCGGGAGGCGCAGATTCGCCAGACGATCGCCGAGCGTAAAGCTGCGGAGCAGGCCGGCGACTCCTCGTCTGCACGCAGCAAGGGGAAGGATTCCTAATGGCCAGCTTCTCCCAGTTCGGAAACGATCTCTACACCGGCAAGCGCTCATATAACATCGTTGGTCGCCGCACCATCTGGTACGGAATCGCTGCCCTGATGATTCTCATCGCCGTCGTCGTGCCGATAGCCCGTGGTGGATTCGTTCTTGGTATCGAATTCCTCGGCGGATCGCAGTTCCAGATCTCGCAGACCACTAATACCAACCAGACTTTCGCCGGCAATGCGGTCACGGCCGTCGTGCCAGATGCAAACCCGAGAGTCACCATCGTTGGCGGCGACTCGGTGCGCATCCAGACCGACCAGCTCACGAACAAGCAAAGCACTGCGGTGCAGGCGGCGCTTGCGACGGCTTACGACCTGAAGCCTGCGCAGGTGACCGCGTCGTTCATCGGTGCGACATGGGGCCAGGACATCACCCGACAGGCACTGACCGGACTCATCATTTTCGTAGTGCTTGCGGCCATAGTCATGGCGCTCTACTTCCGCACCTGGAAGATGTCTCTCGCCGCGATGGTTGCTTTGTTGCACGACCTTGTCATCACGGCCGGCGTGTACGGAGTGCTGGGCATTGAAGTGACCCCGGCGGCAGTCATCGGCTTCCTGACGATTCTTGGGTACTCCCTTTACGACACGGTCGTCGTCTTCGACAAGATCCGCGAAACGACCTCGCACGAGGGTGATGAGTCCCGTCGTACATTTGCCGAATCCGTCAACCTCGCCGTCAACCAGACACTGGTTCGATCCATCAACACTTCGATCGTCGCCATCCTGCCCGTAGGAGCGATCCTCTTCATCGGTGCATTCATCCTCGGGGCAGGCACACTGCGAGATATCTCCCTCGCACTCTTCATCGGCATCATCGTTGGCACCTATTCCACGATCTTTATCGCGGCCCCGCTCTATGCCCACCTGCGCAGCGGGGAGGCGGCCATCGCAAAGCACGACAAGAGAACCCTCGCCGCCCGCGCGGCGAGCGTCACGAAGAGCAGCGCGGCCGACGCGAGCATCAACCAGTAGAGGACGAACCATGGCGGACCTTCCCGAAGTTACTGCTGGCGAAGCGATCGCACGCCTGGCTGACGGTGCGTGGCTGATCGATGTTCGGGAAGAAGACGAGTGGGACCGCGGCCACGCACGCGGCGCTCATC
>JAODLU010000164.1 GCA_025464125.1 Microbacteriaceae bacterium
GGCAAGTACATGGGCATCATGGGCGGCGTTTTCGCGCTGTCGTCGGTTGCCGGCCCGCTGCTCGGCGGATGGTTCACCGAGGGACCCGGCTGGCGCTGGGGCCTCTGGATGAACATTCCCCTCGGCATCCTTGCGATTATTTCCGCTGTGCTGTTCCTTCGCCTGCCGAAGAACACGAACGGGCGCCCGAAGCTCGACTTCGCAGGCATGGGCCTTCTCGCGATCGCCTCGACATCCCTGGTGCTTCTCACCACGTGGGGCGGAACCACCTATGACTGGGATTCCCTGATCATCATCGGCCTCATCGTGACGACAGTGGTCGCCGGGTTCGCCTTCGTCATGGTCGAGCGCCGTGCCCAGGAGCCGATCATGCCCCTGCACCTCTTCAAGGATCGCAACTTCAACCTGACGACCATCGCCGGTCTGATCATCGGCGTTGCGATGTTCGGCGCGCTGGCGTACCTGCCGACCTACCTGCAGATGGTTACCGGCGTGAATGCGACCGAGGCCGGGTTGCTGCTGATCCCGCTGATGGCTGCGCTGCTGCTCAGCTCGATTGTCTCCGGCCAGCTGGTGAGCCGTTTCGGTCGCTACAAGTGGCTGCCTATCGTTGGTACGTCCATCGTGGCTGTGGCTCTCCTGCTGCTGTCGACAATGACTGCGGACATGCCCGTCTGGATCCTTTGCACCTACCTCGCCATCATGGGCCTCGGCCTCGGCATGAGCATGCAGATCCTGATCCTCGTCGTGCAGAATTCGTTCCCGCTCAAGGAAGTTGGAACGGCGACTGCGTCGAACAACTACTTCCGCCAAATCGGTGCATCGCTCGGATCAGCTGTAGTCGGAAGCCTGTTCGTCGCGAACCTCACGAGACTGCTGGGTGAGCGGATGCCGAGCAGCGGTGGCGGCACAGGCGGCGATGGACTCAACTCCCTCACTCCGTCAATCGTGCGCGGCCTGCCGGCGAACATCCGCGACATCATCGTCGGCGCGTACAACGACTCGCTGACCCCCGTGTTCCTCTACATGGTTCCGATTGTGCTGGTGGCGGTAGTGCTCCTCTGCTTCGTGAAGGAGAAGCCTCTGGCCACAACGATCGAGCGCGACATCCTGCCAGCGTCCCTCGAGATCGACGGAGCCACGAGGGTCAACCTCGACGCCGATCACGCAGACGAGCTGGTCGCAAAACCCCAGCAGTAACGGCCCGGTCGAGCTTGCCACCCGCTGGGTGGCCGGGGATGCTTGTCGAATGACAAGTCTTCCGGCCACCCAGCGCGGCATGTCCGCGGCTCTAGAGCTGGCCATCGCGCAGTTCGAGAACCCACGAGGTTTTCTCGCTGTGGCGTCAATCGGCATCGCGAGCAGGGATACCGTGGCAGCACTCACCGAGGACCTGCGCCTGTGGGCTGCCGCCCGCAGGGATCCGATGGACTACGACGTGGCAGTTGCCAGCACGCGAGCGCATTACGGACGGCTGGTGGGGGTTTCGCCAGATCGCATTGCAACCGGTTCCCAGACCTCGGTGATGACGAGTGTCGTTGCCGCAGCAGCGCCCGATGGCGCCGAGGTGCTCTGCGTCGACGGAGACTTCAGTTCGATGGTCTTCCCGTTTTTGCAGCGGCCGGGCATCACCGTACGAAGCGTGCCCATCAGTGCAGTGGCCGACGAGATCAGAGATCGAACCTGGCTCGTCGCGTTCTCGCACGTACAGTCATCGACAGGTGTCGTGGCTGACGTGCAGTCGATCCTGGAGGCGGCCGAATTGCATAACGCCTTCACATATTGCGACACCACGCAGTCAGCTGGCGTGCACCCTGTTGACGCATCCCTGTTCGACGCGACGGTTTGCCACAGCTACAAGTGGCTGTGCGCACCGCGCGGAGTGGCCTTCCTGACCCTCAGCGATCGCTTCGACGCACTCCTGACGCCGCTGCAGGCCGGCTGGTACGCGGGAGACGCGGTTTGGGAATCCTGCTACGGACCCGCCATGGACCTGGCGAAGAACGCCCGCCGGTTCGACGTGTCACCTGCGTGGCCGGCCTGGATCGGTGCCGAGACGGCCATTCGCATGTTCGCCGACCTCGATATCGAGGAGGTGTGGGCGCGGGCGAGCGGGCTTGGAGACGCGCTGTGTGACGGCCTCGGTATCCCGCAGCAGCACCAGGCCATCGTGACCTGGTTCGATCCTGAGGGCGACGACCTCGGCAAGTTGACAGCCGCAGGCATCCGCGCGTCAGGGAGGGCTGGCAGGCTTCGTGCCGCGTTTCACCTCTGGAACGATGAATCCGATGTCGATGCGGTGGTGAAAGCCCTGCGCTGACCAGGCGACATGCGACAGGCGGCGCGCTGGATGTCACGTTGTGCGCGCGCGGTCCGGGCACTACAATCGCTTATAGTCAGTTTGACCTTTACTACTCGATAAGCGAGATGCACCATGGATGACAGCAGGCAGGCAGCGGTGTCGCTGGCCGTCTCGACGGTCATTTTCGCGCTCGCTCAAAGCGGCGACAGCGGTGACCGAGGCGGGAGTGGCGATGGCGGCCCGAGCGCCCTTCGCCTGCCGCTCGTGCGACGCATCCGCGAACCGCACGAAGGCCTTTGGGCCCTTCCCGGTGGCCCGATCGCGCAGGCGGAAAGCCTTGCCGGTGCTGCTGGGCGCAACCTGCAGGAGACCACCGGCCTGAATCCGACCTACCTCGAGCAGCTCTACGCGTTCGGCGACGTTGATCGTTCGCCGGTAGAGCGGGTCGTGTCGATCGTCTACTGGGCGCTCGTGCGCACAGAGGAGGCTGAGCTGGCAACCGAGGGCGAGAACGTGCGCTGGTTCGCCGCTGACGACCTGCCGCAGCTGGCGTTCGATCACAACGCCATCGTGGAATATGCCCTGTGGCGGCTGCGCACAAAGCTGGAATACAGCCGTATAGCCCACGCCTTCCTCGGTGACACATTCACCCTCGCAGAACTTCGCGAGGTGCACGAAGCCGTGCTCGGCCGCCCACTCGACCCGGCCAATTTTCGTCGCCAGGTTGAATCGTCGAAGGCGATCATCGCCACTGATGAACGTCTTACCGGCGGCCGCCATCGACCCCCGCGCCTCTATCGCTACAACACCTCAGTCGAACTGACCGACAACGGCCCGCTCGCACGCATCGAGCGAAACTAGGAGTTTCCATGTCATCAGTCGACACCGCCATCCGGCTCATCACGACGGGTGCGAAGCAGGGCGAGACCTGCAGCCCCGATCTCGCGGATGGCCCGTGGGTCTTCGACCTGCAGCCGAAGCCGAGCTACGGGCCGGGTTCGTCGATGTTCGACATCATCCCGACCGGCACGCCGAGGCAGGGTCAGATTCCCCAGCAGTATCGTGACGCGTCGAACGAGCAACTCGATGCGCGCATCCTGGCCGCAAAGAAGACTCTCGGTGACCGGGTGGTGGTGCTCGGGCACTTCTACCAGCGCGACGAGGTGGTGAAGTACGCCGACTTTGTCGGGGACAGCTTCCAGCTGGCCAATGCCGCGAAGGCCAGCCCTGCCGCTGAAGCGATCGTGTTCTGTGGCGTGCATTTCATGGCCGAGACCGCAGACATCGTGAGCGGACCGAACCAGAAAGTCATCCTGCCGAACCTCGCAGCTGGTTGCTCGATGGCCGACATGGCTGACATCGACTCGGTGGAGGAGGCATGGGCCCAGCTGGAGTCGATCTACGGCTCTGCTGCGGATGCCGATGGCCGGGTTCCGGTGATCCCGGTCACCTACATGAATTCGTCTGCGGCGATCAAGGCGTTCTGCGGCGAGCACGGCGGCATAGTGTGCACCTCGTCGAACGCGGCGACCGTGCTGGAGTGGGCATTCGAGCGGGGCCAGCGGGTGCTGTTCTTTCCCGACCAGCATCTCGGGCGCAACACGGCGAAAGCCATGGGCATCCCTGTCGAACTCATGCCCATGTGGAATCCCAGCAAGCCGCTCGGTGGCAACGACGCAGAGGCGCTTCTCGAGTCCAAGGTCATCCTCTGGCACGGCTTCTGCTCTGTACACAAGCGGTTCACCGTCGAGCAGATCGACAAGGCCCGCGCAGAGCACCCCGGGGTGCAGGTGCTCGTGCATCCGGAGTGCCCGATGGCAGTGGTCGACGCTGCGGATGCCGCGGGCTCGACTGATTTCATCGGCAAGGCCATCGCTGCAGCGACCGAGCCGACCACTTTCGCCATCGGCACGGAAATCAACATGGTGAACCGGCTGGCGGCGCAGTACCCGCAGCACGAGATCTTCTGCCTCGACCCGGTGATCTGCCCATGCAGCACCATGTACCGCATCCATCCCGGCTTCCTCGCCTGGGTGCTCGAAGCGCTGGTGCGTGGCGAGGTTCTCAACCAGATCTCGGTCGGCGAAGCGATCGCAGCTCCAGCCAGGATCGCGCTTGAGCGCATGCTTGCGGCGAGGCCCGGAACCGTCGCAGCCCACGTGATCGGGGACTGAGCATGTCGAGCGTGATAGTTGTCGGCACAGGCATCGCGGGGCTTGTTGCCGCCCTGGAGGCCGGTCACAAGGGGCACAGTGTCACCCTGGTGACCAAGTCCGAACTGGCCGAAAGCAACACCAGGTATGCGCAGGGTGGCATCGCCGCTGTCATGTTCCCAGACGACACGATCGAGTCCCACATCGAGGACACGCTGCGGGTTGGAGCCGGGCTGAACACGCGGCGCGCGGTCGAGGTGCTCTGCACCGAGGGTCCAGAGCGGGTGCGCGATCTCATCCGGCTCGGCGTTGCGTTCGACCGGGAACACGGCCAGCTCGCGCGTGGCAGGGAGGCCGCTCATTCGAGCGCCCGTGTGCTGCACGCCGGAGGGGATGCCACCGGCGCTGCAATCGAGGCAGCCCTCGTGGCTGCGGTGCGCGAGACTGCGGCGCGCATCCTCGAATACAGCTTTGTGAAAGACCTCGTCGTTCGAGACGGACGGGTGGTCGGCGTCGACGTGCTCGACCCTGCTGGGCAGCCGGAGCGCCTCGAGGCTGACGCAGTAATTCTTGCCAGCGGTGGCGCTGGCCAGCTCTACCTTCACACGACAAACCCCGCGGTCACGACCGGAGACGGAGTGGCTGCTGCACTGCGTGCAGGGGCCGTGCTCGGCGATGTCGAGTTCTACCAGTTCCACCCGACATCCCTCGCGGCGCCGGGAAATTTTCTCATCTCTGAAGCTGTGCGTGGCGAAGGAGCAGTGCTCCTCGACACCGCCGGCCGACGCTTCATGTTCGACTGGCATCCAGATGGCGAGCTCGCCCCAAGAGACGTCGTCGCACGAGGCATCGCAAGCCAGATGGCCGCGCAGGGTGGGGCACCTGTGCTGCTGGATGCCACGGCTCTCGGCGCCGAATTCCTGGCCGAGCGTTTCCCCGGCATCACCGCGACCTGCCTCGCCAACGGGCTGGACTGGGGCCGCGATCCGATTCCCGTCACCCCGGCCGCCCACTACTGGATGGGCGGGGTGCGAACCGATGAGTGGGGCCGCACATCCATCCCCGGCCTGTTCGCTGTGGGAGAGGTCGCATGCACCGGCGTGCACGGTGCTAACCGTCTAGCGTCGAACTCACTGCTCGAGTCGCTGGTGTTCGCCTGGCGCTCGGTAAGTCGGCTCGATCTGCCGTGGCAGGCACTGCGGGTCGAACCCGTGGCGGGCACCGCAGCAGCCCCGACGCACGAATCGGCGGTTACCGTGCCTTTCGAGCGCCGCGAGTTGCAGGCACTCATGTGGCAGAAGGCCGGGCTGTTCCGCGATGGCGACGAATTGCGTGACGCCGCCGAGACCCTGTCAGGGTGGGATGCCCGTGCCGCATCGGCCGAGCCCGAGCGGGTGGTGGCGGCACATGAGAACGCCAACTTGCTCGACCTCTCCCGGCTTGTTGTCGACGCAGCACTCGTCCGCGAGGAATCCCGTGGCGCCCACTACCGTTCGGACTTTCCGACGATGCTGCCGCGCTTCGCCCATCACATCGAGTGGGCACGAAAGGTGACCGTCAATGCTGACGCCTGAGCACATCCGAACCGTCGTCCAGGCGGCTCTCGTCGAAGACGCGCCATGGGGCGATGTCACATCGCAGAACCTGATCCCGGCAGAGGCCACTGCTACTGCGCTGCTCGTCGCCCGGGAGGCTGGAGTCTTCAGTGGGGGAGAGGTCTTCAGCGCCGCAATGACCCTTACCGACCCGGCTATCACGGTGGCGATCTTCGTAGCCGACGGTGAATCCTTCGAGACCGGCACCGTGCTGGCTGAAGTGTCAGGACCCGCGCGCGGTGTTCTGCAGGGCGAACGCGTCGGACTCAACTTCGTGCAGCGGATGTCTGGCATCGCAACCCTGACAGCGATGTATGTCGCCCGGGTGGCAGACACCCGCGCCCGCATCGTCGACACGCGCAAGACCACGCCAGGGCTTCGCCAGTTCGAGCGGCATGCAGTGCGCTCGGGCGGCGGCCAGAATCATCGCTTCTCGCTCTCCGATGCCGTGATGGCTAAAGACAACCACCTCGCTGTGCTCACCGCCGGCGGTCGTGACGTCACAGAGGCCCTGCTCGAAGTGCGCGAGATGCTCTCGCACACCACTCACCTGGAGGTGGAGGTCGACCGCATCGAGCAGATCGAACCGGTTCTCGCCGCCGGGGTCGACACGATCATGCTCGATAACTTCACGCTCGACCAGCTGCGCGAAGGCGTAGCGCTTGTCGCCGGGCGGGCCATCATCGAGGCCAGCGGAAATGTGAATCTCGACACGGTGGCCGCAATCGCACAGACGGGCGTCGACGTGATCTCGGTCGGGGCGCTCACCCACAGTGTGCGGTCGCTCGACCTCGGGCTCGACATTGACCTGCGGGCGTGAGGCTGCACAGCGCATGACGTACCTCGCATGATGTACCTCGACAACGCCGCGACAACCCCTGTGCGCCGGGAGGTGCTCGAGGCGATGTGGCCGTACCTGACGGGTGACTTCGGCAACCCGTCCAGCCACCACGAGGTGGGGGAGAGCGCTGCGCGCGCACTGGCGGATGCACGGCTGTCTGTGGCCGCGTCGCTTGGGTGCCGGGCATCCGAAGTCATTTTCACCTCAGGGGGTACTGAGGCGAACAACCTGGCGATCAAGGGCATCTCGCTTGCAAACCCCCGCGGGCGGCACATCGTGACCACGGCGATCGAGCACGAGGCAGTGCTGCAGAGCTGCGACTACCTTCGCCGCTTTCACGATTTCGAGATTTCGTTCGTGCCCCTCGGCGCTGATGGACTCGTCGACCCGCTGGCCGTTGCGGCGATGCTGCGCCAGGACACGACACTCGTCACGATCATGCAGGCCAACAATGAGATCGGCACGGTGCAGCCGATCGCGCAGATCGCCTCGGCAGCGCGCGCGGCCGGAGTGCCGATGCACACGGATTCCGTGCAGGCGGTTGGCTGGCTCGATGTCGGGCTCGACGTGCTGGGCGTCGAGGCGCTGAGCATCTCGGGTCACAAGATCGGTGCGCCGAAAGGAGTCGGTGTACTGGCCATTCGCACTGCGACCCCTCTCGAACCGGTCATGCACGGGGGCGGCCAGGAGCGCGGGCGACGCTCTGGCACCGAGAATGTGGCCTCCGCGGTTGGCATGGCGACCGCGCTCTCCCTCATCGAACCGCATCCTGCCGTGCCCGCCCTTCGCGATCTCATCATCGACGGCGTGCTTGAAACCGTTCGTGGGGCCTTGCTCACCGGTTCACGCTCAGATCGGCTGCCGAATCACGCGTCGTTCTGTTTTCCCGGCACCAGCGGCGAAGCCGTGCTGCTCGAACTCGAGCGCCGCGGCATCACCAGTTCCAGCGGTTCGGCCTGCGCGGCGGGCAGCGACGACGCATCGCACGTGCTCGTAGCGCTCGGCGTCGACCCCGATGTCGCGAAGACCGCCGTGCGATTCACTCTCGATGCACAGATCACCGAGCAGGATGCCCGCGACGTCGTCACCCGCGTTGCCGAAGCCGTCGCCACCCTCACCGGCGGGCCTCACTGACCGGCTCCTCGCTAAGCTGGGGGTTCGCAATCACTCGACCGCGCATCCAGCACGGCTGAATCACACTGGAGTTCCTGTGGCCAACGCCTCCCCCCTCGACCCCGTAATCAACCTGGCGAAGCGTCGTGGCTTTGTCTTCCAGTCGGGGGAGATTTACGGTGGTTCCCGATCAGCATGGGACTACGGACCACTCGGCACGGCGCTGAAAGAGAACATCAAGCGCCAGTGGTGGCAGTTTATGGTGCAGGGTCGCGACGACATTGTCGGCATCGACTCCGCCGTCATACTTCCGCGCAAGGTCTGGGAAGCATCTGGCCACGTCGAGGTCTTCAGCGACCCGCTGGTCGAGTCCCTGCACACGCACAAGCGCTATCGCGCCGATCACCTGCTGGAGCAGTACGAGGAGAAGCACGGCCACCCCGCGGTCAACGGTCTCGCCGACATCAAAGACCCTGACACCGGCCAGCCGGGGTCGTGGACTGAACCGCAGAACTTCTCGGGCCTGCTGAAGACGTTCCTCGGACCGGTCGACAACGAGGAAGGCCTGCACTACCTGCGGCCAGAAACCGCCCAGGGCATTTTCGTCAACTTCGCAAACGTGATGGGCGCAGCCCGCATGAAGCCGCCGTTCGGCATTGCGCAGATCGGCAAGAGCTTCCGCAACGAGATCACACCGGGCAACTTCATCTTCCGCACCCGAGAGTTCGAGCAGATGGAGATGGAGTTCTTCGTCGAACCAGGCACTGATGAGCAGTGGCACCAGTACTGGATCGACGCCTCCCTGAAGTGGTACACCGACCTCGGCATCGATCCAGCCAACGTGCGTTTGTTCGAACACCCGCAGGAAAAGCTCAGCCACTACTCCAAACGCACGGTCGACGTCGAGTACCGCTTCCGTTTTGCCGGCAGCGAATGGGGCGAGTTGATGGGGGTGGCCAACCGAACGGATTTCGACCTCAAGACGCATTCCGAGGCATCCGGCGTCGATCTCTCGTACTTCGACCAGACGAAGAACGAACGCTGGACACCGTATGTCATCGAGCCGGCATTCGGCCTCACCCGGGCGCTCATGGCGTTCCTGGTCGACGCCTATCACGAAGACGAAGCACCGAACACGAAGGGCGGCGTCGACAAGCGCACTGTGCTGCGTCTCGACCGCAGGCTCTCGCCGATCAAGGTTGCGGTGCTGCCGCTAAGCCGCAACGAGCAGCTGTCGCCGATCGCACACGAGCTTGCGGCTGAGCTTCGCAAGTACTGGAACATCGACTTCGACGACGCAGGCGCGATCGGTCGCCGTTACCGCAGGCAGGATGAGATCGGCACCCCGTTCTGCATCACCATCGACTTCGACACCCTCGACGACAAGGCCGTGACCGTGCGCGAGCGTGACTCGATGGTGCAGGAGAGAATCTCGCTCGACCGACTCAAGGGCTACCTGGCAGAGCAGTTGCTCGGCGCGTAGTGGAGGCCACGGCGGCACCTTGCCCGCGTCCCCGCTAGACCTGCCGACGCTAGACGTGCCGCGGCCGCCGCGGCCGCCAGGTACGCGCCCGCTGCCATACGCGCGCCCGGCTGTCCGCGCCCTCAGCCGCTCGCGCCCCCAGCCGCTCGCGCCCCCGCGCGAAATACATGCACAGCGGCACGCCGCGCCGCAGCACGTGTCATCCGTGCCGCATGCTGCGCCCCAGCGCATGTATTTCGCGCGAGCTGGCTCGGCGGCGCCAGTCCTGCACAGTACTTAGGCGCGAGCTAACTGCCCGGATGCGGGCGCGCTCTGCCGACGACGGCCACTCGCCGAGCAAGAATCAGCGCATGGATGTGGTTCGCGCGCTCTCGCTCCGAGAAGGGATAGCGTCGCGCCGTGACCTGCTGGGGTGCGGCGCCTCGCGCCGCGAACTGGAGTCGCTAGCTCGAGATGGCGTCCTGATACGGCCGCGGCAGGGATGGTATGCCCGACCTGACGCGAACGCAGACTTCGTCGCTGCGGTGCGCGTGGGCGGTCGCCTCGCATCGGTGTCGGCCTGCAAGTCATTCGGATTGTGGACGCTGGCGGATGCTCGACTCCACGTGCACGTTGAGCGCAGTGCGAGCCGACTCAGGTCGCGCGTCGAAGGCGGGGGAGCGATGGGGGATCGGCGCCTCGACGGCACAGTCGTGCACAGGGGCGCCACGGCTCCCGCTACCGGAGCGACCCGCCTCCGCCTAAACCTCGTGGAAGCTCTTGCGCAGGTGATCGACCGGGAATCGGAAGAGCAGGCACTGGCATGCATGGACTCCGCACGGCACCTCCGGTTGCTGACAGGCTCCCAGCTCGATGCTCTGGCGAGGCGCACCCACGGGCGCGGCAGATCGCTGATCGCTGAATCTTCGAAGCTCGCCGAAAGTGGCATCGAAACCCTCGTAAGGGTGCGGCTTCGACGAGC
>JAODLU010000177.1 GCA_025464125.1 Microbacteriaceae bacterium
CCGATGGCACAGATGTGGTGGTGGCGTTCACGGTGTACAACGGCACGTCGGGCGCGCGCGTCGATTCGAGCGGCTACGAAGCAGCGACCGAGCCCACCTTTACGGTCGGCCCGACGAACACCATCCCCGGGCTGTACAAGGCCATTCACTGCTCAACCGCTGGCAGTCGGGTCGTCGCGGTCGTGCCGCCGGTCGATGCATTCGGCACGGCGGGATCCAGCTCCCTCGGCATCGCGCCGACAGACACGATCGTGTTCGTGATCGACCTCGTCAGCGTCAAGAAGCTCACGGTGCTGAGCAAACCGGATTCCACGTTCCCCGCGGTGAAATTCGACTCGAAGGGCGTTCCGACACTGTCGAAGCCCGTTGGCGACCCGCCGGCCGAACTGAAGATCGCCTACCTGAAGAAAGGCTCGGGCGCGACAGTCAAAGCCGGCGACAAGGTGAAGGTCAATTACCAGGGTTCGCTGTGGTCGACCGGCGCTGTATTCGACTCGAGCTGGGCACGGGGCGCGGCGACCTCCTTCACAACCACGCAGGTGGTCACCGGCTTCGGCAAGGCGCTGGTTGGCCAGAAGGTCGGTTCCCGCGTGATTGCGATCATCACGCCGAGCGAGGGCTATGGTCCGAGCGGAAACACCGCCATCGGCCTCACCGGCACCGACGACATGGTGTTCGTGATCGATATCATCAGCACCGCAAAATCCTGATTACGCTGCATTTGGCCTAGCGGTACGTTTAGGTCATGCGTCGCGTAATCATCCTCGGTTCGACAGGATCCATCGGGGTGCAGGCGCTCGATGTGATCAGCGCCAACCGCGAATCCTTCGAGGTCGTCGGGCTGGCGGCCGGCACGAATCGTGAACTGGTCGAGAGCCAGGCGCGCGAATTTGGCGTCGGCCATGTCGCGCTCGGTGCTCTCGAGGCCGAGCAGCTGGTTCGCACAGTCGACGCGGATGTCGTGCTCAACGGCATAACAGGTTCGGTTGGCCTCGGCCCGACCCTGGCCGCCCTCACGAAGGGCACGACGCTCGCTCTCGCCAACAAAGAGAGCCTGATCGTCGGCGGCGACCTCGTCACGGCGATTGCGAAGCCGGGCCAGATCGTGCCGGTCGATTCCGAGCACTCCGCAATCGCCCAGGCGCTGCGCTCGGGCACGCCAGCAGAGGTGCAGAGACTTGTGTTGACGGCATCCGGTGGTCCGTTTCGCGGTAGGAGCCGTGAGTCGCTTCGCGACGTGACGCCGCAGCAGGCGCTTGCGCACCCCACATGGGACATGGGTCTCGTCGTCACGACCAACTCCTCGACGCTGGTCAACAAGGGGCTCGAGATTATCGAAGCCCACCTGTTGTTCGATGTGCCGTATGACCGAATCGATGTGACTGTGCACCCGCAGTCGATCGTGCACTCGATGGTCGAGTTCGTTGACGGTTCGACGATCGCCCAGTGTTCGCCGCCAGACATGCGGCTGCCTATCTCGCTCGGGCTGGACTGGCCGAACCGTGTGGCAGGGGTCGGCGTGCCTCTCGACTGGACAAGCGCGAGCCAGTGGACGTTCGAGCCGCTCGACACGGAGGCTTTTCCCGCAGTCGCACTGGCGAAATCGGTCGGGCAGCAGGGGGGAACATACCCCGCGGTCTTCAACGCGGCGAACGAACAGGCTGTAGCCGCTTTCCACGCCGGGCGCATTGCCTACCTCGATATCGTCGAGACGATCGAAAGAGTGGTCGGCATGCACGCGCCGCAATCCGGCACACTCAGCATCGAGACAGTGCTCGACGCCGAGCGCTGGGCCCGAAGTGCAGCTGACCTCGCTATCAGCGCCCACACAGCCGGTTAGCGGCATCCAGCAGATATTCTGTGCTCGTGGAAACCGTGCTGCTCTACGCCCTTGGCGTGATCGTGATCGTGATCGGCGTGGCCATCTCGATCGGGCTGCACGAGTTCGGCCACCTGATTCCGGCGAAACTCTTCGGGGTCAGGGTCGGCCAGTACATGATCGGCTTCGGCCCAACGCTGTTCTCGCGTCGCAGGGGCGAAACCGAGTACGGAGTCAAAGCCATACCTCTCGGTGGCTACATCTCAATGGCCGGCATGTATCCGCCTGCGCGCAAGGGCGGGGTGTCGCGCACCTCGGGCACTGACGCGTTCCCCGTCGAGAGCGAATACGAGTCCGCTGGCCGCACGGCGAGCACGGGGTTTTTCCAGAGCCTCGTGCAGGATGCCCGTACCGCCAGCGAGGACACGATCCACCAGGGCGAAGAGAACAGGGTCTTCTACAAACTGCCGGTCTGGAAGCGCATCACAATCATGCTCGGCGGCACGATCATGAACCTGGTCATCGCTTTCGTGCTGTTCACGATCGTGCTGGTCGGCATCGGTGTCGCACAGCCGACGACCACGGTGGCCAGCGTGTCGGAGTGCGTGATTCCCGCGACGAGTTCCAGCACGGTCTGCTCGGCGGATGACCCGCCGGCCGCAGCCGCCGCAGCTGGAATCAAGGCTGGCGACCGAATAGTCTCCATCGACGGAACAGCGATCAGCACCTGGAAACAGGAGTCGTCGGTCATCCAGGGGCTCGCGGGCGAGAGCGTGCCCATCGTGGTCCAGCGCGACGGGCAGCGGGTCGAACTGGGCGCGTTGATCGGAACCCAGCAGCGCTACGTGCTCGACAGCAACGGCAAGGCTGTCGTCGGCGCAGACGGCAAGAAGAAGATCCAGGATGTCGGCTTCCTCGGCATCGGCCCGACGAGTGTCAACACTCCACTGTCGATAAGCACGGTTCTGCCGACGCTCGGCCAGAACATCGGGGCAGACTTCGGCATCATCGTCAACCTGCCGAGCCGGCTTGTGCAGGTCGCCCACGCGGCGTTCAGCAACGAACCTCGGGATCCGAATGGGCCGATCGGCGTCGTCGGCGTCGGCCGTCTTGCCGGTGAAGCGGCAGCCATGACCAGCAATCCGGTGATCGACAGGTTCCAGTTGCTGCTGAGCATCCTGGCGTCACTCAACGTCGCTCTCTTCGCGTTCAACATGATTCCGCTGATGCCACTCGACGGCGGCCATATCGCTGCCGCGCTATGGGAAGGCATTCGACGCGGCTTCTCGCGCCTGTTCAAGCGTCCGGATCCCGGACCGGTAGACATTGCCAAGCTGGTTCCGCTCACCTTCGCGGTGGTCATAGTTCTTGGGGCAATGAGCCTGCTGCTCTTATACGCCGACATCGTCAAACCCATTACCCTCCAGTAGGCATCCAGCCGGCGTTCACCCCACCGGCCGTACAATTGGCTCGTGCCAGCAATCAATTTGGGGATGCCGAAAGTACCTGAGACTTTGGCCCCGCGTCGCAAGACCCGCCAGATCCACGTCGGCAAGGTGGGCGTCGGCAGCGAATCGCAGGTCAGTGTGCAGTCCATGACCACAACACAGACCACGAACATCAACGCAACTCTCCAGCAGATCGCCGAGCTGACGGCGACCGGCTGCGACATCGTGCGTGTGGCAGTTCCCCACCAGGACGACGCTGACGCGCTCAAGATCATCGCGGCCAAGAGCCAGCTGCCGATCATCGCCGACATCCACTTCCAGCCCCGCTACGTCTTCGCCGCGATCGATGCAGGCGTTGGTGCCGTGCGGGTGAACCCTGGCAATATCCGAAAGTTCGACGACCAGGTCGGCGAGATCGCTCAGGCTGCCAAAGCTGCGGGCGTCAGCATCCGCATTGGTGTCAATGCGGGTTCGCTCGAGCCCAGCATCCTGCAGAAGTACGGCAAGGCCACGCCAGAAGCGCTCGTCGAAAGCGCAGTCTGGGAGGCAAGCCTCTTCGAAGAGCACGACTTTCATGACTTCAAGATTTCCGTCAAGCACAACGACCCGGTGACGATGGTCAAGGCGTACCGGCTGCTCGCTGAACGGGGTGACTGGCCACTGCATCTCGGCGTCACCGAGGCTGGCCCGGAATTCCAGGGCACGATTAAGTCGGCGACCGCGTTCGGCATCCTGCTTTCCGAGGGAATCGGTGACACCATTCGTGTCTCACTGTCAGCGCCGCCGGTGCAGGAGGTCAAGGTCGGCCTGCAGATCCTGCAGTCGCTCGGCCTCCGGGAACGCAAGCTCGAGATCGTTTCCTGCCCGAGTTGCGGCCGGGCCCAGGTCGACGTCTACCAGCTGGCTAACGATGTGACCGCTGGTCTCGAGAAGATGACCGTGCCGCTGCGGGTGGCAGTCATGGGCTGCGTGGTGAATGGTCCTGGCGAAGCTCGGGAGGCTGACCTCGGAGTCGCGAGCGGCAACGGGCGTGGGCAGATCTTCGTCAAGGGCGAAGTCATCAAGACTGTGCCTGAATCCGAGATCGTCGCCACCCTGATC
>JAODLU010000198.1 GCA_025464125.1 Microbacteriaceae bacterium
GCCGCGGAAGCCGGGCAACTGCAGCTCAACGCGATCGAGCCGGTAATCGCGCACAGCATCCTGCAGTCACTCGCCTGGATGACGAACGCCTGCCGCACCCTGCGCGTCAACTGCGTGGACGGCATCACCGCAAACCTGTCCCGACTGGCCGCGCAGGTCGAGTCATCTGTGGGGGTAGTCACCGCACTGACGCCGTACATCGGGTACGCGGCATCCGCTGCCCTTGCCCACACCGCGCTCACGACGAACGCCTCGATCGCCGAACTGGTTGAAGCGTCTGGCCTGATGAGCCGTGAGCAACTCGAGAAGGTGCTGTCGCCTGAGCGTCTCAGCGGGCTCGTGCCGATGACCGCCGTGATCGAGGTCGTGCGCCCGCAGGCTACCGACCGCGACTAGCTCGATCTGCATGAGTCTTCGATGCCGCGCTCCACAGCTGCAGGCCAGCGTATGAGCGCCATGGAGCCCAGCGCTCGCCGTATGCGGCCAGCCCTCGCGCGGTAGCCGGCAGGCCAAGTCGCGCAGCACTGGCCATCATGACGAGGTCAGTGCTGAGCAGCACGTCGGGGTTGCCAAGCACCCGCATGGCGAGATAGCCGGCGGTCCATGGTCCGACGCCCGGCATGGCGGTGAGGCGCGCTGCCAGTTCGCCAGACGGCATACCGACGTCGAGCACGAGGTCGCCTGCGGCCAGTGCCCGCGCGACACCGATGATGCTGGCGACTCGCGGTGCCGGGCCGCGCAGCACCTCGTGGCCGCGTTCTGCGATCTGCACCGGGGTGGGAAACAGTCCTGGCGCCTCAGCCAGCGCTGCGGTCATGCGGCCGAGCACCGTGCGCGCTGCAGCAACCGAGATTTGCTGGCCGATCATGGTGCGAAAGAGCGCCTCCTCCGGACTGAAGGTACCGGGCAACCGGATGCCCGGCCTCGCCGCGACGAATGGCGCGAGCACGTCGTCCCTGGCGAGGGACTCATCTATTGCTGCGGAGTCCGCATCCAGGTCGAGCACGCGCCGAATCCGTGAGACCAGGGTGGAAAGGTCGGCGAGAGTGTCCAGCTTCGCCGTGCAGATGACAGCTGTCGGTCCGTCGAGGCTGAGTTCGACGTCGGCGATCCCGCCAGGCAGCCTGACGAGCCGCCTGAAGCGGGTGTCATCGCCCTCTTCGACGCCCGTGATGGCGTGGTCGGACATGAACCGCATCAGGCCGGGGCCGTCAAATGGCGCCCGAGTGGGCAGGCGAAGGGTAATCGCGGTCGCAGCGCCCTGTTCTGTTGCAACGGATCGCCGGGCGCGGAGTGCTGACGGTGTGGTCTCGTATACAGCCTGGATCGTGTCGTTGAACTGCCGGATGCTCGAGAATCCGGCAGCGAACGCCACGTCGGCGATCGACAGCCCGGTGCTCGCCAGCAGCACCCGCGCGGTCTGGGCGCGGTGGGCCCGTGCGAGGGCGAGAGGTCCTGCACCGAGTTCGTGCACGAGCACGCGGCCGAGATGGCGGCTGGTGTAGCCGAGGCGGTCCGCGAGGCCGGGCACGCCTTCGCGCTCCACCGTGCCGTCGGCGATCAGCCGCATGGCACGGGACGCGAGATCGTCGTGCAGGTTCCATTCCGGGGAGCCTGGAACGGCATCCGGCTGGCATCGCTTGCATGCTCGCAGTCCAGCCTCATGCGCCGCGGCTGCAGTCCGGTAGAACGTGACGTTGGCGGGCTTCGGCGTCATGGCGGGGCAGCTTGGTCGGCAGTAAATGCCGGTGGAGTGCACGCCGGAGATGAACTGCCCGTCGAACCTCGCATCGCGTGAGGACATGGCCAGGAAGCGCTCGGCGAACAGGGGATCTGCCGCGCGGATTATCGCCGGGGTCGGTGGTGCCATACGAGAAGCCTCGCATCGGTCACGGGCAATCTCCAGCGGTAATCGGACATGAGGTCGCGGTCTACGCTTGTTGCATGGCAGCACGAGTCACCGTTGTGGGAAGCGCGAATATGGACGTCGTTTTCGTCGTCGACCGCATTCCCGGTCCCGGGGAGACCCTGCTCGCCGAGTCCGCGAGCAGGTTTCCCGGCGGCAAGGGACTGAACCAGGCGGTCGCGGCAGCGAGAGCGGGATCGCAGACGGGATTTATCGGCGCGCTCGGCGCAGACGGCAACGGTGATGCCCTGCGCGGAGCGATGGTGGAGTCCGGCATCTCGACCGACCGGGTACGCACCGAGTTGCTCGATACTGGCCAGGCATTCATCGTCGTCAACAGCGCGGGCGAAAACACGATCATCGTCGCCGCCGGCGCGAACGCCACTGTCGGCAGCATCGACGACGGCGACCGGGCAGAGATCGCCGGTTCCGGCGTGCTGCTCATGCAACTGGAGATCCCCGTCGAAGCTGTTGCAGAGGCTGCGCGGTCGGCCCGGGCCGCAGGAGTGCTCGTGATGCTGAATGCGGCACCGGCACGCTCGCTCGCCGACGACCTGCTCGGCAACCTCGACTACCTCATCGTCAACGAACACGAAGCGTGCATCATCGGCGGATCGACTGACCTCAACACGGCCGCCGTGGCGCTCGCCGCGCGGGTGCCGCGCCTTGTGGTCACTCTCGGAGCCAAAGGCTCTGTGCTGTACGAGCATGGCGCCGAGTTCGCACGTGTCGCCGCGCCAAAGGTCGATGCAGTGGACTCGACTGGCGCGGGGGACACCTACTGCGGGGCGTTCGCCTCGGCCATCGCGGACGGGCTGGGCTATGGGCAGGCTGCCACTTTTGCTACTGCCGCCGCCGCCCTGTCGGTCGGCCAGCTCGGCGCAGTTCCCTCGATCCCGCTGCGGTCGGCGATAGACGCGGCACGTGCCGAGTGGGGCATGGCATGAGCGATTCACAAGGCGTGCTGGATGCCCTGCGATCAGCCCTCGGTGCGTCCGTCGAGACCGATCGTCTCGAGATTTTCAGCACTGACAAGTCCGGCCACGACTCCGGCAGCAGGCCGCTCGCGGTAGCGCACGCAAACAGCATCGAAGCAGTTCAGTCGGTCATGCGCATCGCTTCACAATTCGGGGTCGCTGTCGTGCCAAGAGGCGCCGGTACCGGCCTGGCTGGCGGCGCGATCGCGAGTGCTGGCGAGATCGTGCTCTCGACCCTCGGCATGAATCGCGTTCTCGAGGTCTCAGCAGCCGATGAGCTCGCGGTCGTCGAGCCGGGAATCATCAACTCAGACCTCAACGAGGCGCTGGCGGCAGACGGTCTCTGGTGGGCGCCCGACCCCGCGAGCAAAGCAATCTCCACGGTCGGCGGCAACATCGCGACGAACGCCGGCGGCCTGCTGTGCGC
>JAODLU010000230.1 GCA_025464125.1 Microbacteriaceae bacterium
TGCTGCTCGGTGGCCGCCTGTCTGACCTGATCGGCCGCAAGCGCACCTTCATCATCGGCCTCGTCGGCTTCGCCACGGCATCCGCTATCGGTGGGGCTGCAACCAGCTTCGGCATGCTTGTCGGTGCCCGCGCGCTGCAGGGCGCGTTCGGCGCTCTTCTCGCCCCGACGGCGCTGGCCGTGCTCACCACGACCTTCACCATCCCGAAAGAGCGTGCTCGTGCGTTCGGCGTCTTCGGCGCGATCGCTGGCGCAGGTGGCGCCGTCGGCCTGCTGCTCGGCGGCTACCTGACGCAGGACTTCGACTGGCGCTGGAACCTTTACATCAACATCCCCATCGCCATCATCGGCGTTGTCGCTGCGGCGATATTCGTAGACAAGGTGGAGCGCACCGGCCCGCGGCCGAAGCTCGACATCCCTGGCACGGTTCTCGTCTCTGGCGCACTGTTCGGTCTCGTCTATGGTTTCTCGAACGCCGAGAACGAGGGCTGGGATTCCCCGCTCACCTGGGGCTTCCTCGCAGCATCCGGCGTGCTGTTCATCGCCTTCGTGCTGTGGCAGCGCAGGGCAACGCATCCCCTCCTTCCCCTCTCTATCGTTCTCGACCGCAACCGCGGCGCCGCATACAGCGCGGTGATGATCGCGGGCATCGGAATGTTCGGCGTCTTCCTGTTCGTCACCTATTACCTGCAGGTGTCGCTGCACTACACGCCCATCCAGACGGGCATCTCGTTCCTGCCCATGATCGGCGCGCTGATCGTCGCTGCACAGATCGGCACAAACTTCCTCGTGCCGCGCCTCGGTCCGAAGATCATGGTGCCCGCCGGGATGCTGCTCGCCGCAAGTGCTCTAATCGCCTTCACCCGCCTCGACCTGGCGAGCGACTATGTGCCTGACGTAATGGTTCCGCTCATCATCATGGGTCTCGGCATGGGCACGATCATGCCGGCCGCCATGCAGACTGCGACCCTTGGGGTCGACCGCCAGTTCGCCGGTGTCGCGTCGGCAATGGTCAACACCAGCCAGCAGGTGGGTGGCTCAGTGGGAACCGCGCTGCTCAACACCCTCGCTGCAACCGCGGCTACGGGGTATGTGGCGTCGCACCTGCCAGCCACGGCAGCCGTCGCAGCGCAAGCGGCCATCCACAGCTACACAGTCGCGTACTGGTGGGGTGCAGGATTCTTCCTCTTCGGAGCCCTGCTTTCTGCCCTGCTGTTCCGCCGTCGCGGGCACGGCCTGTCACTGTCGCACGCTCCTGCACCCGCTGCAGCTGTCGAGCAGGCCGAGCCGGTCGCCGCGCACTAAGCCGCAGCAGCAAAGCGCAGTACAGGTGGTCGTCACTGCCGCCGGGCACGCAGGTGCTCGGCGGTGAGGGCGGCCATCTCGTCGTCGCTCAGGTCGTCAAGGGTCTTCGCTTCGCGGCGGTCGACCCGCGACCAGCGCACGAACAGCAGGATCAAAATGGGGATGTCTGCCACCTCGGCTATGAACCAGAGCAGGTCTCCCGACAGCTGCTGGTCGCGCAAGATGTGCGGAAACCAGCCCGGAACTGTGGCGTTGACCACGCCGACCCCATCCAGCACGTGGTCGTTGAGTCTCAGCAGGATGCCCGGGATGGCATCGAGCACCAGTTCCACGAAGACGAGCATGAACTCGATCGTGATGAAGAAGCTGGTGCGCTGGTCGGTCTGCTCCACGATCGGCAGCACCATCAGCAGGCCCACCACCGGCACCGCGATCGAGAGAATCGCAGTGCCCGCAGCGCTCTCGCGAAGACTGCCGGCGATGGGGGTCAGAAAAACGGTGAAGGCTGCGAGTGCGAATATGGGCGCGAACACCGCGTTGCCGACAACCCGCACGACGCGGGAACCCAGGGCGGTGTCGAGGATTCGAAGCTGCGCTCCGCCGAGTGCAAGCCGGGCGAGAGCAACCGGTTGCCCGACGCTCAGCAGCGCGGGAACGGCGAACAGCAGCAGCGCGATCCGCGTGCTGAAGGCCCAGCGCAGGTCGTGGCTCCATACCCCGAGAAAGCCGAACTGCACAAACGCGAACGACCCGAGTCCGAGCAGAAAGAAGCTCGCCGTGCGCCATGCGGGCCAGCGGATGCCGCGTCGCCGGAGGGTCACGAGGCCGCCAGCGTAAAGCCCGCCGGCGATGACCAGCGCAACCAGTGCGGTGCCGTCGACGCGCCAGGTCGTGATCAGCACGAGGATGCTCGGCGTTGGGTCTCGATTCGCTGCGGCCTGGCCGGGGTGCCGGTCACCCCGAGCATCCCACTGCTTGCTGTGACCTTCATCGATGCCGCTGCGTATGCGCCTACCGCCCAGTTGACCGTCGCAGGTTCGCGTTTGAACACCCATGCCGGGTGGGTTAGAGTGACTAGTCGGCCCGACTTCGGTGGGGCTCGGTGGGGTGTGGTGTAATTGGCAACACGGAAGATTCTGATTCTTTTGTTCTTGGTTCGAGTCCAGGCACCCCAGCAGCAGGGAACCCCCAGCGGTCTCGGTAAAACCGGTCCAGCACCGTGTGATGCCGCAGAATAAGAACATGGTCACAGCCCGAGTGCGCAAGACACTCCTCATCAGTGGGGCAGCCGCCGTGGCGGTGGCCGTAGCCGTCGCCGCGTTCCTCGTCTGGCCGCGGGGGGCCGAGACCACGGTTGCGGCGAAACCGACACCCGTGATGACCGCGACGCCCGCCCCCACCCCTACTCCGACCCCGGAACCGGTTTACGACCTGACCGGGCTCCCGGTGCAAGACGTGTTCGCGATCACGCCAGCCCTTCCCGTGGACGATGGATCCGGGAGCTTCACCGGCCTCGTCGCCACGCCACTGGGCGCGTCGGCGCCAGTGTTCGCGACTCCCGGAGCCACGCCAGTCGCCCAACTGCCGGTCACGCTGCGCTTCGGTGGAACGACGGTGCCGATCGTCGAAAGGCGCGAAGGCTGGGTGCGGGTGCTGCTCGCCGGCCGCCAGGCGACCCCCGCCACAGGCAACCCCGGGCAGCTCAGCGGATGGTTGCGTGTCAACGACGTGAGCATCACCACCCTGCCGGCCTCAATCGAGGTTCACATCGCCCAGAAGACCGTCGAGATCGTGACCTCCGCGGGGAGGGAGCTGGTCGCCAATAACTTCGGATGGGGCTCGTCGAAGACGCCGACCCCGCTCGGGCGCACGTTCATCATGATCAGCGAAGACTCCCACGCGGGCTATACCCGCGGGCACAACACCGTGTACCTCGGGGTGCAATCGCCAACACTCAACGACTTCGCTGGCACCCCCGTCGCGGTGACGGCCTTTCACTACCATGACGTGCGATCCGGAGCCGTCTCGAATGGATGCATCCGCCTCGACGCCGCCGCAACCGATCGTCTGGCCCAGCTCCCGCAGGGAACACCGGTCACGATCTTCAGCTAGCCTGCGTCGCGCCCTAGGGCCCGCCGAGCCAGTGGTCGATGCGGTGATGGTCTGGCGTGAACCCATGCATTACGCCCCACAGAACTGCCTGGGTTCGACTTGCGACCCCGATTTTGCGATAGATGACGCGCACGTACGACTTGATGGTGTTCGGACTGAGATAGGTGAGGGCAGCGACCTCTGCGTTGCTCTTGCCCTGCGTGATGAGGGCCAGAATTTCTGATTCGCGATCGGTGATGCCCTCGCTGCGCCCCGGCCAGTCGAGCCCCATCGCGCTGCCCGCTCGCCGAGGGGGCGTGTTGAACACCTCTTCACCAGCGTGCACGGCTTCGAGTGCCGCGACCAGGTCCCTGGCGGGAAGAGTCTTCGAGAGGTAGCCACGCACGCCCTGTCTGCGGGCGCTGTCGATAAGAGCCTGATGAAAGTTCCAGGTGTAGATGACGACCCGTTTGGCGCGGGGGTTAGCGACAAGGGCGGTTATCTCCTCGTGATCGGACTCCGGCTGCGCAAACGAGTCGTACATGACTACGTCGATCGGATCGCTCACCGACGAGTTCGCGTCGATCTCCGCGACGACAACCCTGTCGCGGTAGCGGTCGAACATATGCGCCAGACCCATCAGCACGACGTCGTAGTCATCAACGAGTGCGACGGTCAACGGACGTGCGGGCGCTGGGGTGTTCATAGATGCGACTTTACATACCAAGGGGTGTACAGAACTACCTCCCTTGGTAGTTAAGTGATGGGCAGTCGCCGCATCCGCGGTGAGCAATCACTTCACAGAAAAGAACCCCCATTATGAGCTTTCTCGGATTCATTCTTCTCGGCCTCATCGCAGGTGTCATCGCCAGGCTGATCGTGCCGGGTCGCCAGGGCGGCGGCTGGCTCATCACGCTGGTGCTCGGCGTGGTTGGTGCACTGCTCGGCGGCTGGCTCGGCGGACTCATCTTCCATGTCGGCTACGACGGATTCTTCTCGCTGACATCGTGGATCCTCGCCATCGTCGGCGCCATCATCGTGCTGCTCATCTACGGCGCAGTCACCGGTCGCCGCAGCGTTCGCCGCTGACCGGTCAGCACCTCGCCTGTCGGCCGTTCGCACTCGCGGGCGGCCGACGCCGGTGGGCTTCACGTACCACGCCATAGGTATGTTGGGGTCCTCATAATATAGAGTTCCCACATGGATTCTTACGTCGACGGCATGGTGATTCCAGACGAGGGTTCTGATCGCGCACACACTGCTGGCCGCACCCTGATCCAGCTCGCTCACGTTGTGGTGCGCCTCGAAGATCGTGCCCTCACGCGTGAGCTCGGACTCAGCTATCGACAGATGCGCATTTTGAAGCACATCGATGCAGGCATCACCTCGGGCACAGAACTCGGCAAGATCTTCGGGGTGACAGCACCGGCCATAAGCGAGACCCTCGAGTCTCTCGTGCGCAAGAATCTCGTGGCACGCGAGCCTCACGACACCGATCGCCGCGCGGTGCGCCTGGTACTCACCAGGGCCGGGTCAGAGCTCAACGCCCGCGCCCACAAGGTCGAGATCGAGCTGTCGCAGCACCTGCTTGGTCCGCTAACCGAAGACGACATCGAGAACCTGCTCGATCTCGCTCATCGCGTGCTGGTCCCCAGCCAGGAGACGCTCATCACCCGGCGGCTGTCGCAAAGCTGATCGCACCAACAGCTGCGTCTAGCGGCCTTCCGGCTCAGCCACGCGGAATCCGGCGCCCGGGTAGAGCGACACATCTGCGGCGGGCCGTTCGACGAGTCGCACTCTCGTGCCGATGCGCAACTCGAGCGCTGGGGAGGCGTGGGCCAGCACGCGAGGACCGTCGTCGGTTTCTACCAGCACGACGGCGTAGGGAGTCAGTTCGCTGACCGTCGGGGACATTGCGACGTGGTTCACGGTGAACGAGTACAGCACGCCGCCTCCGCTCAACCGTCGGCTGGCAAGGGGCCGGTGAGGGTGCTGGGGGCAGAACTGGCGCCCTGCAGGCACGAAGGTGCCGTCAACCTCGCATGCTGGAAGGTCAAGTCCTCTCGCGGGCTCGTTGGCTGCAACCTGTTCGTTCGTCATGACGTCCCCCGTGAAAGTATCGCGATCGAGCCGTCGCCAAGGTCGCCCCAGCCCGTGACTGCGCCGATCCTTGCGCCATCGACCTGCCGCGCGCCGGCTTCACCACGCAGTTGGGCGACCGCCTCCACCACATGGCTCATTCCGAGCGCATGACCCTGGGAGAGCATCCCACCATGTGTGTTCACCGGCAGCGCGTCGCCGAGGCCCACGCCATTCTCGAGCACGAAGCGGCCGCCTTCTCCGAGCGCGCAGAACCCGGCCTCTTCGAGCTGGTGCAGTACCTCGAAGGTAAAGCAGTCATAGATCTCGGCGAAGTCCATATCGGATGGCGCGACCCCCGCCATCTCCCACGCGCGAGGCGCGGCGTGCCGAAGGCCGACCTCGAAGAAGTCTGCGCGGTTGTACATGTCCTCAGGCTCTGACGGGCGGGACTCTGCCGCGCCCTCGATGACGGCGAACGGCCGGTCGCCGAGCGCCCGTGCACGTTCGGCTGACGTCACGACTATCGCGGCGCCGGAATCGGTCTCGAGGCAGCAGTCGAGCAGCCGATACGGGTAGACGATCCATCGTGAAGCGAGGTAGTCGTCCATGGTCATGGACTTGGTCATCAGCGCGTTGGTGTTGAGCCGGGCGTGTGCCCTCGTGGCCACGGCGATCGTGCCCAGCGCCTCTGCCGTGGTGCCGTACTCGTGCATGTGGCGCCTGGCCATCTGCGCGTAGACCTGCGATGGCGCGAAGACGCCGTATGGCGAGTAAAGGTCCCTGACGGCGCGCCGGTAGGGAGTGGAAGCATCGACCGAGGCGAGTGAACGAGCACGGCTGCCGGAGTAGGCGGCCCAGCCGACGGGCACGAGGATCGCGGTCGCGAGGCCCGCCGCGATGGCTCCGGCCGCGTGACCGATCGCGGACACCGGGCTGGCACCACCGAGTCGCACCTGGGAGCCGAAGTGGATGCCGGACAGGCCGACGTGCGTCATGAGCTCTTCTGTGCCTGGCCCCATGTACGGCGCGATGATGCCGTCGATCTCGTCCAGGCGGAGCCCGGCGTCAGCGATCGCAGTCCTGGAGGCGTCGACCGCGAGGCTCAGGTCTGTCGCCGCCGGATCCGCCCCGCGGGTGTGCGAGGTCTCGCCTATACCCACGATGGCGGCCGCTCCTGCGATGGTCCCCGCCATCAACGGCCCTTGTAGTCCGGCGTGCGCTTCTCGGCGAATGCGCGCGGGCCCTCCTTGGCATCCTCCGAACGCAGCACGCGGTCGGAGATGTAGTACTCGAGCTCGAACGGGCCCTCGAGGTTCATGCCGCGAACCACGATCTCCTTGGCTGCCCGAACCGCCAGCGGACCGTTGGCTGCGATGGTGCGCGCGTAGCGCATCGCCTCCTCCATGAGGTTTTCGGGTTCGACGATCTTGTTGATCAGGCCGACCTCGTAGGCGCGCTGCGCAGTGATCGGCTGGCCGGTGAGCAGGATCTCCATCGCAACCGCCCATGGGATCTGGCGGGGAAGCCGCACATGCGAGCCGCCACCCGGAGTGATGCCCCAGCGCACTTCGCCGAGGCCGAATGTGGCGGTGGGCACCGCTATGCGGATGTCGGTTCCCTCCATCAGTTCAGTTCCGCCGGCCGTGCAGAGGCCGTTCACGGCCGTGACGATCGGCTTGTAGATGTCATGGAAGAACCGCTTGGTGATGTCGGCGAAGTGCCTGGGGGCTCCATCGGTGAGCGCGATAACCGTTCTTGTGAGGTCAGCGCCGGCGCAGAAGGCGCGCTCGCCTGCGCCGGTGAGCACTGCCACGCGCAGCTCGGGGTCGTCGTTGAATGTGGCGAAAGCGTCCATGAGCTGGTGAAACATCTCGGGTGTGTACGAGTTCAGCTTGTGGGGGCGATCGATCGTGATCACGGCAACGTTGCCGTCACGCTCGAGCGTCACCTGCCCATCGGGAGAGTCAGTCATGTTGGTCCATCCTTCTCGTGCGATAAGTGTGATGTGCGCCTGCGAAACCGGTCAACGGTTCGTCAGTCGCTCGATTGGGAAAGCGCGATCATGCGGTCCTCAGCCTCGATGTATTGCTCGACGAGCCTGTTGATGATCGCTGCACAGCTCTCGCGCTGCGTGAGTTCGCCGACGACCTGGCCAACCGGCGTGCCGAGCACCGGTTCGATGCCGTGCTCGACGGCGCTCGTCATGGCGTCGCGCACCAGGAGCCCCTGCAGCGGTGTCGGGAGTGCGGCAGGATGACCATCGCCCTCCCACTCCTCGACCCACGGCGTCCGCAGCATGCGTGCTGGCTTCCCCGAGTAGGACCGTGTGACGATCGTGTCTGACGACGACGCGTCGAGAAGACGCTGAACGAGCCCGACCTGCAGGTCGCTCTCCTTG
>JAODLU010000259.1 GCA_025464125.1 Microbacteriaceae bacterium
CATAGCGCGCGGAGTCTGTGCTCGTGTTCGGCGGCCCGACCATCGCTGCCCCGCCTATGGCGACCGACCCCGCGACGATGAGGATGACCGCCGACTTCGCCGGCACCTTTCGAAGCAGCCAGAAGGCCAGGCCGAAAGCCGCCCACAAACCGGCGGTGAAAAGGATGAGCGACGTGCCGCGGTGGTGATCGTAAAACGGCTGCGTCGTGATCGACAGCGCTGTGCCGAGCGCCATGGCGGCAAGAATGACGGCGGTTATCGCGATGCGCACCTGCCAATACTGTCCGATCGGACTGCCCGATTCGACCCCCAAAAAAGAGTCCAGTCACTCTCAGGTTCGGCTCCGAATAGATTCTGGGAGAACCCTCTTCCGCGCTGGAATGAGGATCATGCAACGGCTGCTGTACTCGCTGCGAATGGCACTGCAGGCGCCATCGCGCAACCCCCGCACGGCCGTCGTGGTCGGCAGGTTGCTCGCCGCCGCGTTCCTGGTCTGCTTCGGCACCGGGTTGTACAGCCACTTCATCCAGGACCCTCTGCCCGGCATGCAGTTCCTGACCCGGCCCGTCTGGCTTTACCAGCTCACCCAGGGCCTGCATATCACTGCCGGCATCGCCTGCTTTCCGCTGATCTTCGCCAAGCTCTATGCAGTCTTTCCCGAACTGTTCCAGACGCCGCCCATCAAGGGGTTCGTGAACCTGCTGGAACGAGCATCCATCGCCCTCTTCGTGGCCGCATCGCTCATGGAGATCACGATCGGCCTGCTCAACACCTTCCAGGCTTATAGGTTCTTCGCATTCCCCTTCAGGCAGACGCACTTCTCGCTGTCGTTCGTCATCATCGGCTCGCTCGCGATCCACATCGCGGTGAAACTACCGATAATCACCAGGTACTGGTCGAAACCTCCGCTCGGGCAGGAGAACGACGCATTCGACGCTGATGGACAGCCAAAACCCCTCGACGAACCGACACCGGATGCCGCCCGCTTTCCCCTGCCCGACATCGGCATCGGGGTCACCAGCCGTGTCTTCGCCTGGATCGACAGGGCGCCGCAGCCGAAGTCACCGCACACGAGCCGGCGCGGGTTCTTCGCCACAATTGGTGTCGCGGTCGCGGCGGTCGTCGGACTCACTGTGGGGCAATCGTTCCGCCCTCTCGACTTCGCGAACGTGCTCGCTCCCCGCAAGGCCGGCGTCGGGCCGAACGCGCTGCCCGTGAACCGCACCGCGAGTGCGGCAAAGGTTCTCGACTCTGCGATGTCTCCGAACTGGACCCTCACGGTGGTCTCCGGTAACAAAACCAGGGACTTCAGTCGCGCCCAACTCAAGACGATGCCGCAGTACACGGTCGACCTGCCGATCGCATGCGTCGAAGGCTGGAGCCAGCAGGCGTCGTGGAAAGGCCCGCGCCTGCGCGACCTGATGGATTCGGTCAACGCAGACCCCGGCGCAACAGTGCGTGCAACCAGCCTCGAGGAGGGCAGCATCTATGCAGTCACCGAGATGGGCGCCGAATTCGCTCGCGATGAACTCACGCTCGTGGCACTCGAGGTGGACGGCAAGACGCTCGACATCGACCACGGCTACCCTGCACGCATGATCGCCCCGGCGCGACCCGGCGTGCTGCAGACCAAATGGCTCACGAAAATCGAGGCAATCTGATGACTGTGGTTCGACGCTGGCAGATCGGGCTCCTGCTGCTGGGGCTCGCGCTTCTCGCAGTGGGAGGCGTGGTGCTGCTGCAGGAGGTCAGCCCCAAGCGCTATCTCGGTATCCTGCTCTGGTTCGCCGGGGCACTCATCATCCACGACGGCATCATCGCTCCGCTCGTGTTCCTGGCCAGCGTGGTCATGCGCAAGACAGCGGCCCGCGTGCCGGCCGTGGTCATCGCCATCGTGCAGGGCGCACTCGTCATCGGCGGAATCATCACGCTGATCGTGCTTCCGGAGATCGTGAAGAAGTCGCTCGGAACACTGAGCTCATCGATCCTGCCGCAGGATTACGCCCTGCACCTCGGTGTGTTCTGGGTGGTGCTGATTGTGCTCGCGGGCCTTGCGGTTGCTTTCTACCTTGCGATGTTCGCCAGGCGGCAGAAGCTGCGCCCGTCGGCCGACCAGGCCTGACGCACTGCAAATCCTTCGCGCACAGCCAGTTCAGATATCGGCAGCAGGCCGATTTCCGCCCACGGGAAAGTCGCGCTCTCGTGGCCGTCAAGGTCGACAAGACGGCCGGTGAAGCGGCGCTCGTGGGTGTCATCGGCGTGCAGTTCGACAACGATCTCACCGGTGGGTTCCAACAGCTGGCCGCAGCGCGCGAGGAGCGCACTGACGTCTCCGCCGATGCCGACGTTGCCGTCGACAAGCAGCACAGTCTGCCAGCGTCGTTCCCCTGGCACGTGATCGAATACTGAGCCCTCGTGCACCGCGAGCCCGCTGTTGCGGGCAACCTCGACAGCAGCAGCAGACACGTCAAGCCCGAGCACGTCGAGCCCGAGTTCCATGGCGGCCCTCACCATGCGTCCCGGTCCGCACCCGATGTCGAGCACGGGGCCGAGAACCGAGGCCAGCAGGCGCAGGTCCACGTCATCCGCAGCCCTGTTCCACCGAGCGAAGTCCATCGGGGCAGCGACAGGTGCCTCGTGGCTGAGCTCGTGCAAGAAGAGTACGTCTGTGCTCGCGGACCGAAGGGCTCGTGCGTAGGGCTCGCTGCCGCCGGCACCGAAGGTAGCCTGGCCGGTCTCTGCGAGGCTCATGCCGCGACCCACTCGTCATGCCGAAAGCCCACAAGGGTTTTAGCGAAGGCAGAGTGGGGGGCATACCCGGCAGCTCGCCAGGCATCCTCAATAGTGTCCACGTCTGTGAGCGGTCGGAGCAGGCCCACTCCTAGGCCCGCTGCGCGCAGCCGGTCGAACTGGATCGCGCCGGTGTCCACCCGTGACATGGGCACGCCGCGCAGCAGGTCCCCATCGGGGCTGGCAAGCGCGAGGGCCCAGAATCCTCCGTCGGTAGCCGGGCCGAACCACGCGTCGACGCCTGGGCGCCACGGTCCAAACGCGGGCAGCAGGTCGGCAGCGGTCACCTGGGGGGTGTCCATGCCGATCAGCACTGTCGGCCCTTCGCACTCGTCGAACATGGCCCCGAGACGTTCGTCGAGACCGCCATCCACCTGCGGCATGATCTCCCAGCCCTCGGTGTTCTCCGGCGGCGTCTTACCGTCGAAGAGAAGGATGCGCCGGCTCGCCGGCAGGGACGCCACTGCGGCCAGGGTGTCCTGGATCGATGCCGCGGCAAGCTCCGCTGCCTGCTCGAGGCTCAGCGGCGGGTGCAGGCGGGTCTTCACCCGACCGGGGATTGTCTCCTTGGCGATCATGACGAGAGTGGTCATCGCGCCATCTCCCGCTCCTGCGCGGCGAGCGTCTGGCGCGACTCGGCCAGCAGCCTGGACATGTCACGGATCGCAGTGATGGTGCCACGAAGTGTTCCGGTGACCTTTGATCGACCGATCCTTGGCGAGTACGGCGTATCCACCTCTCGCACGCGCCAGCCGGCATCATGCGCCCGAAGCACCAGCTCCAGCGGGTAGCCGCTGCGTCGATCGCGCAGGTGAAGTGCCACGGCCGGCTCCCGCAGCATGGCTCGCATCGGTCCGAGGTCGGTGAGGTGGTAGCTCGTGGCTCGACGCAGCATGATGGCCAGGGCGAAATTGGCGAAACGTGCGTGCAGGGGCCAGGCTCCACTGGTCGTTGGTCGACGGCGCCCGAGAGCGAGATCGAGCGCTCCGGATGCCACAGGAGCGACCACCAGGGGAATGTCACGGGGGTCCATCGACGCGTCAGCATCGCAGAAGACCACGATCGGCGCCGTGGCGGCGAGCAGCCCCGCGTGGGCGGCAGCGCCGAACCCGCGCCGGGGCTCGGAAACCACGATGGCGCCAAGGTCTCGGGCTACCTGCGCCGAGTCATCCGTCGACCCGTTGTCGACGACGATCGCGCGATAGCCGTCAGGCAGGCGGCTGAGCAGCCATGGCAGGGCTCTCGCCTCGTTCAGGCAAGGAAAAACTACGTCAACTGCAGGGTGCTGGGCAGTATTGGGATCCATGGTGGTCGTTCGGAGCGGACGCCCGATCGGAGGGGCGAAATGCCCGAGTTTTTGCGCTCAGCTGACCGCAGCCCGCAGCGGTGCTGAAGCGAATTCCGCCATGCCATGCTCGAAGCCGACGGATGCCGCCCATCCGAGCTCATCGCGAGCACGCGCCGACGATGCGGTGATGTGTCGCACATCGCCCAGGCGGTACTCGCCGGTCACCACCGGGGGCTTCGCGCCAGCGGCGGTGCTGAGTGCTGAGGCCAGTTCCCCGATGGTGTGCACCACCCCGCTGCCGACGTTGAATGCGCGGAAAGTGCCTGCTGCCTGCTCGCCGGTCCAGCCAGCGGCGGCGAGGTTGGCGGACGCCACGTCGGCCACGTGAACGAAGTCACGTCGCTGCGCACCATCCTCGAACACCCGCGGAGCCTCGCCCCGCTCGATGGCTGAGCGGAACAGGGAAGCGACACCGGCGTATGGCGTGTTCTGCGGCATGCCCGGCCCGTAGACGTTGTGGTACCTGAGCGCAGCGGCAACCCCTCCGGTGCTGCGGGCCCACGCGGCAGCCAGGTGCTCCTGGGCGAGCTTGCTCGACGCGTAGACATTGCGCGGGTCGAGGGGGGCATCCTCTGTGAGCAGCTGGGGAACCAGCGTAGAACCGTGCCCGTCGGTCGGGTCGAATCGCCCTGCGTCGAGATCCTCGACCAGTCGGGCAGCTGGACGCACCAGCCCATTTGGCCCGCTGTATGCGCCCTCGCCGTAGACGACCATCGAACTTGCGAGCACGAGCCTGCCGACCCTGGCGTCGCGCATGGCTGCAACGAGAACGGCGGTGCCGAGGTCGTTCGAGGAAATGTAATCCGGCGCGTCAGCGAGGTCGACGCCGAGCCCCACCTTGGCTGCCTGGTGGCAGACGAGGTCGATGCCGGCCATGGCTATGGCCACGGCATCCGCATCTCGCACATCGGCCTTCGTGAAGGCCACCCTCGGGTCGAACGCGACCGGGCCCCCATGAACGTCTGGACGCAGCGAGTCGAGCACGACCACCTCGTCGCCGCGCTCGAGAGAGGCGCGCAC
The DNA here is from genome assembly GCA_025464125.1 of Microbacteriaceae bacterium. GTDB lineage: Bacteria > Actinomycetota > Actinomycetes > Actinomycetales > Microbacteriaceae > Lacisediminihabitans. The sequence goes on from JAODLU010000259.1 coordinate 5,159, forward strand.
TATCGCGCTACCGATGAATCCGGCTCCGCCGGTGACGAGAATTCTCATGCAGGCGGCCTGGCCAGAACAGCTGCGACCTCGGCCGGTGCAACCAGTTCGCGACCGGCGAAGTCGCCCGGCAGCGCGCGCACTATCGTCTCGATCGCGGCGACGATCCTCGGCTGGGCAGCCATCAGGCGGTCGAACACCAGTTGCTGGCTGACCTCGTTGAGTGGATCGGCGGCCTCTGCGACACCGGCATCCGTGTCGGTGACGAACGAGAGGTTCACGGTGGCGATATTCAATTCACCGGCGAGCGGCACCTCTGGATACATGGTCATGTTCACCGTGTGAGCGCCCATGCTGCTGAACCACCGGGACTCAGCCCTGGTCGAGAATCGCGGACCCTGGATCACGACGACAGTGCCACCTTCCCGCACGGTCTCGCCGGCTGCCGCGAGTGCTGCGGCGGCGATCGCGTGCAGCTGCGGGTCGAACGGATCTGCTGCGGCCAGGTGCTGCACTGACCCCTGGTCATAGAACGTGTCAGGCCGCCCCGACGTGCGGTCGATGAACTGGTCTGTCAGCACGATGGTGCCGGGTGGGCAGTCAGGGCTGATCCCCCCGACGGCCGAACTGGAGAGGATGACGCGCACACCGAGACTCGCGAGAGCCCAGATGTTGGCGCGGTAGTTGATCAGGTGGGGCGCCACGGAGTGGTCGGAACCGTGCCGCGTGATGAACGCGACGGCGCGGCCGCCGAGCTGCCCGACGGTCACGGCCACCGGCCCGAACGGTGTAGCCACAGCGTGCACTTCGGATTCCTCGGGCGCGAAGAGGCTGTACAGCCCCGACCCGCCGATGACAGCGACGGCGGCGACGGCAATGGTGTCTGGCGTGTGCGGGGCGGCGGTCATGAGCCGATTGTGCCAGAGCGGCCGGCA
>JAODLU010000305.1 GCA_025464125.1 Microbacteriaceae bacterium
GCTGGCCGAGGTCGTCAAAATTGCGGGCATCGAGGGCGAATGCGTATCGATTCACCAGCTGCCCGATCTGCTGGAAAGCCTCGATACGGTCCAGGCGTTCTTCGATAGTCATTATTTTCGCCAATCCTGTTCGTCACGTCGCTGTGAAGCATTTCACCGTATCGCAGAACGGCTGCCAGGGGTTCGTCAGGCGCTGGCGGCCGACTGCCCGGCTTCATAACCGACTCGACCAAGCAGTGTGAACAACGTTTCGCGCTCAGCTTCTGCGAGGGGCGCAAACGATTGGGCGAGCACGGTGTCGGCGATCGCTGACCCGGACTGGAGCATCTGGATGCCCGCTGGGGTGAGGTGATGTTCGATGCGGCGTCCTGGACCTGGTGCGCGAGTGATGAGCCCTTTATGTACCAGCCTTCCAGCTAGGGTACCGAACGCCTGGTCGCTCTGGAAGGTCGTGACCGCCAGGTAGTGCGCCGATGATGCCGGAGCTTCGTTGATCGCTCGCAGTGCATCCCACTGCACGATGGTCGTGCCGATTGAGGCGAGCGCGCGATCGAAGACCAGGTGATGTCGGTATTGCGCACGTTTGAGAGCACGACCGAGCTCTTTCAACTCTGTAGCCATGGGCATAAGTGTATCAGGTTGTGTATATAAACATGTTGAGTTAGATTGGGGTCATGACACCACACAATTTCCTGGTTCTCCACGGTGGAGGCGGGCCAGCCACCGTCGCGAGCCTCACCGCACATCTCACCAAAAGCTTCACGGTCAACGCACCAACCCACCCAGGGTGGGATGGTACTGAGCGTCCGGAATCGTTAGACAGCGTCGCGGCACTCGCAGACTTTTACGCCGCTTACCTCGGTCGGGAAGGCTTGAACGATGTGGTTGTCGTCGGCTCGTCTGTCGGCGGCTGGCTAGCGGCGGAACTCGCCCTTCGGGATAGCGCTCATCGCATCGCAGGCCTGATCCTCATCAACTCCGGGGGAGTGGACGTGCCCGGCGAAACGATCATGAACGTCTCAGGCATGACACCACAGCAACTCGCTGGCTTCAGCTTTCACGATGCCTCGAAGCTTCCTGCTCGACCAGCGCCAACGCCCGAAGGGCTAGCCGTCATGGCGGCGAACGCGGCAGCCCTCAATGCCTATGCTGGCGACCCATATATGCACGATCCAACCCTGCTCGGCCGTTTGCCCGGGCTCACAGTTCCGACCCTGGTCATCTGGGGTAAGTCAGATCGTATTTTCACCGTTGAATACGGCCGCGCTTTAGCTGCCGCAATCAGCGGATCCCGCTTCGACACGATTCCGGCCGCAGGTCACCTGCCGTGGATCGAACAGCCGGCTGCCGTCTTTGCCTCGATTGACGAGTTCATGGCTTCGGCCTGGCCAACCGACTAGCGCCGTTCTTGGGCGAAGGCGAGCGAGTACTGCACCAGCTGCACGATGTGCGCAACACTGGATATATGAATGCCGCTGAAGAAATCGACGCAATGATCGCCAAGCATCCGGACTGGCGCGGCGCGAAACTGGCTGAATTTCGCGACATCATCGTCGGGATCGATCCCGACATCGAAGAGACGTGGAAATGGATGGGCGCTCCAGTCTGGGAACGCGACGGCATTCTCGTAGTTGGCAACATCTTCAAGACGAAGGTCAAACTCGGCTTCATGTACGGCGCATTGATCGCCGACCCTAACAACCTGTTCAACGGCGAGCTCGGCGGCAATCAGAGAAGGTCAGTGGAATTCGGTGAGGGCGACGATGTCGACCACGAGGCCTTCAAGACTCTCGTTCGCGCGGCGATCAGCTACAACCAGTTGAGACGCAGGAAGTAACTACCCCTTCGCTGGCGAACGAGTGAGCGCAGCGATCTGCTCTGGCGTCGAATCGGCCCAGAAGTTCTTCCACGATGCGCCCCAGGCATCCGGCAGGCCAACCCTGTTCGCCGTGTACTTGGATTCCGGCAGGAAGGGCGCCTTCGGGTGATCGCCCAGCCAGCTGATGTGAAGGTGGTGCAAGTCGCGACGCTTGCCGAAATACCAGACGCCGTCGCGTCGCTCGTAGGTGTCGAAGTAGCAGATGGCCATGTCGAGCCACTCATCGCCGACCTCGTGTTCGGCACGGGTGTAGACCTTGCCTGTGGCGTGCTCGGCGTCGATGAGGTCGATGGCGTGGCCGACGACCTGGTGCATCGTGCGGTAGAAGTCCTTCATCTTGTTGCTGATGAGGAGCGTGACGGCTTCCCGGCCGCCATCCGCCAGGTCGTCGACGTACAGCTGCCCGAGGTCATCGAAATTTCGGCTGTCAATGGCGAACGCGTACCGGCTCACCAGTTGCCCGATCTGCTGGATCGCTTCTACCCGGTCCAGCCGCTCTTCGATGGTCATGCTCATGGGTTCCACCAATCTGATCGTCACAACGCTGTGAACTGGGTGTTGCCACAGGTAGGTCCAACTATCCGACGCCGAGCGGCCACTGGCTACATCGCGTCGCCGATGTAGCTGTATTTCACGAATACTTCGGCAGCCAGGCCTGCCTCTTCAAGCACTCCCTGCACCGCGGTGAGCATGTATCTGGAGTCCCAGCCCATGTAGAGGAAGTGCGTGTCGTCGAGGACATCCCACTGGCCGTTCCAGGCCTGCGCATCGAAGATCGGGCCGCCGCGTCGCTCGCTGAATGCCATGACATCGGCACGGGCATCCGCCCACAGGCGCGCGAAGACGCGGTTGAAGAGGTACTTGACGTCGTGCACCTCCCAGTGTTCGCCGCGATATTCGACATATTCGAACTCCTGCTGCCAGCCACGCGGCCAGCCGCGCCTGCGCTGGGCGTCGAGGATGGGGGTGAGCCCGTCGTCGTCGATGAGAACCGTTGCCG
>JAODLU010000003.1 GCA_025464125.1 Microbacteriaceae bacterium
GTTGATGGATATGCTGCGCTTGCCGTGATTCGCCGCCACGAAGATCGGGCCGAGGCCGTCTCCCCGGGAGTCGCTGATTCCGCGCACGAGATCTCCGCCGAGATCCTCGACCTTGATGACGTCAGCGCCCATCCTCGCCATCTGCATCGCGCAATACGGCCCCATGAAGGTTGTGGCCAGTTCGATCACGCGGACCCCGGCGAGGGGCCCCGGCGCGGATTCCGGCTCGGTCATGAGTCCAGCAGGAGCCTGCGGTCGCCCTGTCCGAACGGGAACGCGCCGTAGAGGCCCTTGAGAGCAAGATCGATCTCGCTGGTTTCGAGGATGCGCTCTTCGGTGGGCTCGTACGCCTGGTCAGACGGGCGCCAGCGGTGGTAGAAACGCAGCTTGTTACCATCGACCCGGATTACCTGGCCGTTGATCCAGCCAGCCTTCTCGCTTGCGAGGTAGGCGACAACGGGGGAGGAGTTGCCCGGCGCGAATGCATCGAATGCGCCCTCAGCAACCTCGCCCCTGGCAAAGTTGCCACCGCCATCCGTCATGCGGGTTCGCGCAACAGGGGCGATCGCGTTGACAGTAGCCCCGTACGCCGCAAGTTCCATGCCGCTGATGATCGTGACGTTGGCGATTGCTGCCTTCGCGGCGCCGTAGTTTGTCTGGCCGACATTGCCACGGAGGCCAGTGCCAGAGACCGTGTTGATGATGCGACCGGATGTCGGTGTGCCCGCCTTCGAGAGTGCACGCCAATGTGCACCGACATGGTGGATCAGGTTGAACGTGCCCTTGAGGTGCACGGCGATGACTGCGTCCCAGTCACCTTCGGCCATGGTCACGATCATCTTGTCGCGGGTGATGCCTGCGTTGTTGACTACCGCGTCAAGGCTGCCGAACTCGTCGACGACGTCCTTCACCAGCTGCTCGACCCCATCGAAGTCGGTAACCGACAGGTTTACCCACTTGGCCTTGCCACCTGCTGCTTCGATTTCGTTCACAACCTGCTGCGCCGGAGTGTCAGTGGCAGGCTTGCCATCGAGGGTGACGCTTGGGTCGACGATGACGACGGTGGCACCCTGTGCTGCAAGTTCGAGGCTGTGGGCGCGACCAAGACCGAGGCCGCCTCCCGTGACGATCGCAACGCGGTCAGTAAGAATTGCCATTGCTTTACTCCTTCTCGGCGCTCGATGCGCCGGGCTGATTGTCTCCGACCGTTGGCCGGGCTGTGTTTAGGCTTCGCCCGCTCGCGGCGGGATGGTCAGTACGGTGCCCTTGAGTTCAGGGTGCTCCACGATTTCGACTGCGCGTCGACCGACGTCGATCTGTTTGACGACATCGGCACCGGGCATCAGGGCCTCACCGTAACCTTCGACGGCGGCCTGGATCATCAACTCGCGGATGACTACTCCCTTGCCCTTGCGCTCGCGGCTCCAGGCCACGGTCAACACTCGCTGGGCTGCCTGGGCCATCGACATGCCACTGTTGCCAGGGGTGATGAAGTCTGCGGTCCCTCCGCCCACCGCGAGATAGGTCGCACCCTCTTTGAGCGTGGGGATGAAGGCCTTTGCCGCGTTGGTGTGCGGACGCAGGTAGCCGGTGAGGTGGTCGTTGAGCGACTCGAATGTGAGATCGGTGAGCATCCCGCCATCCCACGGCAGGCTGATTGTCACCACGACCGCGTCGAGCTCGCCAGCCGCGGCGGCGAGAGCGTTGGCGTCCTTCTCGGTGTCGAGATCGCCCTTGATCGTGTCGAGGCTGGCTCCTTCGTGCCTGCTCGCCAAAGCGTCGAGGGAGTCCTCACGGCGGCTCGATGCGACGACCGACCAGCCGGCTTCGAGAAAAGCAGCTGTGACGCCATTGCCGACATCACCAGTTGCCCCGATCACGAGCACCCGGCGTGCAGTGCCAGCGCTCACTTGGCAGGCGCCTTCGGCTCACGAGGCATACCGAGCGCCCGCTCGGAGATGATGTTGCGCTGCACCTCTGAGGTGCCGGCGTATATGGTGCCCGACATTGCGTTGGCGAGGAAAACCGCCAGCCATGACGTAGACGAATTGCGAGCTCCCGGCTCATCTGTGCGGAACCACCTCATCGGGCCTTCGCCCTCCCAGGTGAGCGCGTCGATGCCCAGCAGATCGACCCCGAGCTCTGCGATGCGCTTGTGGTATTCGCTCCAGTAGAGCTTGGAAATGGATGCCTGCGGGCCGAGTGATCCATCTCGAACGTAACCGGACAGGATGCGATCGCCCATCGCCTTCATCACCGCGAGCTCTTTGTACGAACGCGCGATTCTCGCCCGGGTGCCTGGGTTCCTGTCGGCGCCAACCTCCCTGGCCAATGCGATCACGCGCTCGAACTCCTGCGCGAAAAGCACGGGGTTTGTCGCCGCTTCTTCTCCTCGCTCGCTGGTGAGCAGGGAATTGGTGACAGCCCAGCCGTTGCCGATTTCGCCGAGTACGTTCGCCTCGTCGGTCACGGCGTCTGTCAGGAAGACCTCGCACAGTTCGGCGGACCCTGCACCGTTGAGGATCGGGCGCACTTCGACGCCGGGCTGGTGCATATCGATCAGCAGCATAGTGATCGCCTTGCTGTTCGGCGCAGTCGGGTCGGTGCGCACCAGCATGAACGCTTTGTTGCAGTTCATCGCATTCGAGGTCCAGATCTTCTGGCCATCGATGTGCCACTGGCCGTCGCGAAGTACCGCCTTCGTGCGCAGGCTCGCCAGGTCAGACCCGGATCCGGGCTCGCTGTAACCCTGGGCCCACACGTCAACACCAGACAGGATGCGCGGCAGGTACTCGAGCTTCTGCTCGTGAGTTCCCCAGGCGTTGACCGTGTTGCCGAGCAACTTGATCGCGATCGTGTCGCTTGGGCGGCCTAGCGGCAGCTTGTTCTTAGCGAATTCCTGCGCAACCGACAGGTGATAAAGCTTGCTGAGTCCGCGACCGCCGTACTCGTACGGCCAATACGAGGTCAGGAGGCGCGCGTGGGTGGTGAGATCACGCCACCCGTTTACGAAAGCAATGCGCTCTTCGCCTTCGAGGGCGCCAACGCCCTTCCAGTCAGCCGGAAGGTTCTCGGAGATGAAATCGCGGACGATCTGCCGGAACTCATCGAGTGAGGGCTCGCGGTCTGCCGGGTCGATGTCGATAAAAGCGTTGACCTGGGCCGTTTCGCTCACAATGACTCCATCATCATTAAGGGGTGGTTACACGTATCAATCGTTCAGGTGAAACATCTAAATCATACGTCGGATGATATGTTAGTGACCGCCGGTTACCGCGGCAACTGACGGGCCGAAGGAGACTCGACAATGGCAATGACTTTCGAGGAACTCGAGGAGTTCCGTTCGTGGATCCGCGAGGGCATAACCAAGCTGGCTCCGCTGTCGAAAACCAAAGACCTGGTTGCCGCCGACAAGCGCACCGATTCCTCCCTGTGGGACGGGCTGGCAGAGCTTGGCGTCTTTGGGTTCGCGGTATCTGACGAGTTCGGCGGCGGAGAGGTTGGCCCGCTCGCGGTATCGATCTTTCTCGAGGAGGCCGGGCGCGAACTGCTGCCTGCCGGCTATCTCGCAACTGTCACCGTCGCACCATTCCTGATCGACGCGCTTGCCGGCGATGCGAAAGGACCACTCCTCGAGGCGATCGCCGAAGGCAGTGCGAGGTACGCGTTTGCTGACAGCGAGACCGGCTCTGCTCGCCAGCCAGCAGCCGCGGTCGTTGCGAAGCCGCAGGGGGACGCCTGGACCCTGAGTGGCTCGAAATTCGTCGTCATCGATGCGGATGTCGCCAACTCGATATTGGTTACCGTGGCCTCAACCACAGGCGAGTCCCTTTATCTCGTCGAAGCTGATGCCGCTGGTCTCGACATCGATCGTCGTAAGAATCTCGATGAGACCCGGCCGATTTCAACAGTCACGTTCTCATCGACACCAGCCACCCTCGTTGGCGTTGTCGGCGGGGCGTCCGACGCACTCGGCGCGGCACGCAACCTGCTCAAAATCGCCCTGGCGGCCGAGGCGGCTGGGGCGAGCGAGCGCGCACTTGAGATCGCCATCGACTACGCCAAGGTGAGGGAGCAGTTCGGTCGTCCGATCGGTCAGTTCCAGGCCATCAAGCACCAGGCGGCTGACATGTTCGTCGCAGTGCAGGCTTCTAACTCCATTGTCTATGCCGCATTTGAAAGCCTCGAGCGCGCAGGCCGAATTCCGGAAGCCGATGCCCTGGTAACCTCCATCACCGCCCTCGAGAACCTCGTGCGTGTCGCGAACATGACGACCCAGATGCACGGCGGCATGGGAGTCACGTGGGAGGCCGGCATCCACTTCTACGTCAAGCGTGGAAAGGCGAGCCAGTTGATGATCGGCAGCCCGGACGTGGAGATCGAAAAGCTGGCGGCTGAACTGTTCGATTCGGGAGTCGACTTTCCCACGATCTTCGAGGGCGCACGCAGCTGAGCGGTACGGGCGCTTAGCCCATCATCTCCACGACGGTGCTTTCCATGTGGCGCTGGCCGTAGTGGTGCTCAATCTCGTTGAGGTGCTTCAGCCACAGCTTCTCGGCAGCCTCGCGATCGCCACGGCGGATGAGGCTGACGAAGTAGGCGTGGGTCTTATGTACCTCGCGGTCATCGAGACTCATCTGGTCGGCGATCAAAGCCTCTGAATATCGCTTTCGCGCCGGAATGACGATGTCGTAGAGCATGTCGACCATGGTGCGCATGGTCTCGTTACCCGCGAGTTCCGCGACAAGGAGGTGGAACTTCGCGTCATGGACGCCGTAGGCGATCATGTCGTCGATATCGATCTCGGCGAGGGCGATCGCGGCCTCGAGGCGGGTGATCGCAGCCTCGTCCGATGATTTTGCCACGGCTGAGCCCAGGGGAGATTCGAGCATAGTACGAGCTCGGTATACATCCATCATCGACGTGTTGCGGTACTGCAGGATGTAGCCGACATGGCGGGCAGCCACCGAGCCGTCAGGCACTTTGACCCGGGCGCCCCCGCGAGCCCCGCGGCGCACATCGATCAGGGATTCCGATTCGAGGATGCGGAACGCCTCCCTGAGTGTCGGCCGGCTGACGCCGAACTGCTCCATGAGCACGGCTTCGGAGGAGAGCGAGTGGTCCTCGGAGAGGGTGCCTGTGACGATCTGCATGCGGAGGGTGGAGGCTACAAGTTCTGCTGCCTTGGGCACCCTGACTGAATCAAAAGCTCGAGTCATCATTGGCCCCAATTCTTACTGTGCCTGCGGCACGTCCCGTGTGTGATGGACCAGCGAGCTCGCCGCCCGGCCATTGAGGCCCTTGGTTTAGATGATATTACGGATTTTTCAGAACCTTCAGCTACCGCATGATCGACGCGCCAGCCGCGAAACAGCAAACGCGGGAATGAATTGCGATTCACTCCCGCGTTTCACTGAGCCGCACCGAGGTCAGGCGCGGTTGAAGTACGCCTGTTCGATCTTCTTGTTGATGC
>JAODLU010000210.1 GCA_025464125.1 Microbacteriaceae bacterium
GGCAAGGGCGAGCTGTTCATGCTCAAGGTCGTCGGCGACTCGATGATCGACGCCGCGATCTGCGACGGCGACTGGATCGTCGTGCGCCAGCAGAAGAACGCAGAGAACGGCGACATCGTCGCTGCAATGCTCGACGAAGAGGCGACGGTCAAGGTGTTCCAGCAGCGGGACGGCCACACCTGGCTGCTGCCCCGCAACAGCCAGTTCGCGCCCATTCTTGGCGACTATGCAGAGTTGCTCGGCAAAGTCGTGGCCGTGCTGCGGTCGGTCTAGCCGACCCGTGATTCCCGCTTCGGCAGCAGGTACCAGCCGAGGCAGGTGACGATTGCCAGCGCGCCTGCGATCGCGATGGCATAGGTGACCGCGGCGTAGATGACGTACCGGTCGAACAGGTTGTCACCGGCGATGAGTCCTGCAATCCAGATTGCTGCAGCAACGACAATCGCTACCGCAGCGACAACGACCCAGCCCGTGCGACGCACCGCCGTCGACAGCTGTCGGCCATCGGGATCACCTCGCCGCGGACCAGTGCGCCGAACCCACCGCACAATCCAGACGGCGAGAATCACGAGGCCCGCGAGACTGCTCAGGTACTGGGCCCACCGATAGACCGCCCATGGCCCGGCTCGAACGCGGAAGGCGCCGACATTCAGCACCACCCATCCGTCAGCATGGGTGAATGCATCCCAGAGAAAGTGCGTGAGGATGCCAGCGGCCAGCCCCGCGAGTACGAGCAACGCACCAATGAGCAGGTGTGGCCAGTCCCGCTGTCGGCGCACTGTAATCGGGAACCTCAGTCGGAGCCAGTCTGGAGCGAACGACAGCAGGGGTGCGCGGAACACAAACACCCACAGCAGCAGGGCGGCAATGCCCATCGGAATGTCTGCAACTGGCAAACCGACCAGCGAATGGCTGAAGTTTCGAGGGATGCCGAGCGGGATGAAGTACGGCAGGTCCGGCATCATGCTGCCGGCCACGAGTGCCGCAGCCGGGAGCGGGCTCCTGACAAATGGCAGGATCGCGGCTACGTGGCTCGGAGTGAACGGCATGCTGTCACCATAGGGCTGCTCGGCTCGAAGGTTATGCGTGAACCTCGGTCGCGGGCTCGGCGACGAACGGCCTGAGCACATTGGCGTGCTCTTCGTCGACCAGCACGGTCACTCGCGTTCCAGACTCCTCGTAGGAGGTGGTCAGGATGCGACCGTGATCGTGAAGACCTGAAACCAGGTCGCCCCTGTCGTAGGGGATTACCAACTCGAGCTGCACTGATGGCGTTGGGATGCTGGCGTCAATGCGCTCAAGCAGCTCTGCGAGGCCCTCACCGGTTCGCGCAGACACGAAGATGGCTGTCGGCTCAAGGCCCCGAAGCACCAGGCGCTGGTCGGCATCCACAAGATCCGCCTTGTTGAAGACGACGATCTCGGGGATGTGTCGCGCCTCGACCTCTCCGACCACGTCGCGCACCGTAGAGAGCTGGCTGCCGGGGTCTGGATGAGAGCCATCGACCACATGCAGGATCACATCCGAGTCAGCAATCTCTTCGAAGGTTGAGCGAAAAGCTTCAACCAGCTGGTGTGGAAGATTGCGCACAAAACCTACGGTGTCGGTGAGCGTGTACGCACGCCCGTCCGCTGTCTCGTTCTTGCGCACTGCAGTGTCGAGGGTCGCGAACAGGGCGTTCTCGACGAGGGCACCGGTATGCGTGATGCGGTTCAGCAGCGACGATTTGCCAGCGTTCGTGTATCCGGCGATCGCAACCGATGGCACAGCGTTGCGGTTGCGGTTGGCACGCTTGGCCTCACGAGCGGGCTTGAAGCCGAGAATCTGCTTCTTCAGGCGAGACATGCGGGTGTGGATGCGGCGACGGTCGAGTTCGATCTTGGTCTCACCCGGGCCACGGCTACCCATGCCGTTGCCTGCGCCCACCTGGCCACCGGCCTGGCGGGACATCGACTCGCCCCAGCCACGAAGGCGCGGAAGCAGGTATTCGAGCTGGGCCAGCTCGACCTGCGCTTTGCCCTCACGGCTCTTGGCATGCTGGCTGAAGATATCGAGGATGACGGCCGTGCGGTCGATGACCTTCACCCGAACCACGTCTTCCAGCGCGCGCCGCTGGCTCGGGGCCAGCTCGCTGTCGACGATCACAGTGTCGGCGCCCGTTGCAGCCACGACATCCCGCAGCTCAAGGGCTTTGCCTTTGCCGAAGTATGTGCTCGGATCTGGGGTGGGGCGCCGTTGCATCAGACCGTCGAGCACCGTGGCGCCAGCAGTTTCGGCCAGGGCAGAAAGCTCGCGCATCGAGTTCTCAGCCTCGACAAGGTTGCCTTGCGAGTAGATGCCGATCAGCACGACGCGTTCCAGGCGCAGCTGCCGGTATTCAACTTCGGTGACATCTTCGAGTTCAGTGGACAGCCCGGCCACCCGGCGGAGCGCGTTGCGATCTTCCCGGTCGAACTGGTCGCCGTCGCCGCTCGCAAACGTGTCGAGGCCCTGGGTCTGCAACGCCTGTGCGCCGTCACGTGAGAACAGCGTGTAACCGGATGCCCTTGTAGCAGCACGGGCCAGCACCCGGTCGATCACATCGTCGTGCCCGGCCACGTCATCGTGCCCGGCATCCGAGGATTCACTCTCAATCATTTCGTTAACCTTAGTTCGTCGTATTTCGGTAGGTTCTGTGCATGGCCAATGAGCATTACTTCTCCGTGACCCCGGGAAGTGAGGTGAAACTGCGGCAGATTCGCGTGCAGCTGGCTGGCCAGGCCTATGAGCTGACAACGTCGAATGGAATCTTCAGCCCCGAGCGCATCGACGCTGGCACCCAGGTTCTGCTGGCCAACACTCCACCGGCGCCACCCGGCGGCCACCTGCTCGATCTGGGCTGCGGATGGGGGCCAATCGCACTCACCCTTGCGCTCGACTCCCCCCGGTCAACCGTGTGGGCCGTGGATGTCAATGAACGCGCCCTCGACCTCGTGCGCCGCAACGCCGAGGCCGTCGGCGCCACCAATGTCAACGCCTGCCGGCCCGAAGATGTTCCCGACGACATCGAGTTCACGGGCATCCGGTCAAACCCGCCCATCAGGGTTGGCAAAGACGAACTGCACGGCATGCTGACCACCTGGCTCCCGCGCCTTGAGCCCGGGTCTGATGCCTGGCTTGTAGTGCAGCGCAACCTCGGTTCCGATTCCCTGCACCGCTGGCTTGAAGGAACGCTGCCCGACTCGTTCAGCGTCAGCCGCGCCGCGACCAATAAGGGCTATCGGGTGCTGCGTGTGCGCAAGCGATGAAGCGAGCTAGATCGTCAGGTCGCCCTCATAGACAAGCTCAGCAGGGCCACTGAGCGACACGTGCTCGCCATCTTCTGCGGCCCACATGCGCACGCCCAGGGTGCCTCCAGGCACTTCCACCTTCCACTGGTTTGGTGCGCCAGCGCCTGCCCAGTGCCGGGTAGCCAGAGCTGCAGCCACAGCGCCGGTACCGCACGACAGCGTCTCGCCGCTGCCCCGCTCGTGCACCCGCATGCGGATGTGACCAACCCCGTCACGGATGAGCGGCTCCAATGGCACGACGAATTCCACGTTCGCCCCATCCGGGGCCTCAGGCTCAAGGATCGGGATGAAGCTGAGGTCTGCGGAGTCCAGTTCTTCTTCGCTCGAGAGGGCCACGACTATGTGGGGATTGCCGACGTTGATGCCGAGACCGGGCCGCGCGACAGGCAGGTTCCTGGCCCGCACCAGCGTCTCCCCGCCTTCCAGCTTCCAGCGCCCCATGTCGACCTGGAATCCGCTCGCGTTCACCTGCAGGTCGCGCACTCCCCCGCGAGTGCCGATCGCCAGCGTTTCGCCGGGTCCGAGCTTCGCGAGTCCGTTCTCCATCAAAAACCTGGCGTACACCCGGATGCCGTTGCCGCACATCTCAGAGACCGAACCGTCAGCGTTGTGATAGTCCATGAACCACTCGGCGGTGTCGTCTTCCGCAAGTGCCGCAGCACCGTCCGGCAGGTTCTTGGAGCGCACGGCGCGAATGACCCCGTCGCCGCCAACACCGAAGTGACGATCCGCGATCGCAGCCAGTTGGGCGGAACTGAGGTTCACCTCGCCGTCGGGATCAGCGAAGAACACGAAGTCGTTTCCGGTTCCGTGCCCCTTGGTGAAATGCAGTTCAGGCATCCCTCAAGATTAGTGCGAGCGCAGCATCGACCCGGCCCGGTTCGTTGTGCGCGAACCATGCGGCCGGGTAACGCTTGAACCAGCTGACCTGCCTTCGTGCGTACTTTCGGGTCAGGGCCTGGCTCTGCTCGACCGCCTCGGACTCGGCGAGCTCGCCGTTCACCTGTGCGATCGCTTGGGCATAGCCGATCGCTCGCGCGGCGGTGATCCCAAGTCCTTCACGCATGAGTCCACGGGCCTCCTCGACCAGGCCGTGCTGCCACATATGCCGAACCCGTTCATCCAGTCGCTCGACCAGGCCCGCACGGTCCGCGGCCAGTCCAATGATCGTGGTCGGCATCGAGAAGTTCGACTCGTCTGGCAGCCCGGAACCGAAAGGCTTACCGGTCAGTTCGACGACCTCGAGGGCTCGAACTATGCGGCGACCGTTATGCGGTCCGATTGCCTCTGCAGCGACGGGGTCAACTGCCTGCAGGCGACTGTGGAGCAGCCCGGGGCCGCTGTGTTCGAGTTCGTTCTCGAGCCGCTCGCGGACCTGGGGATCCGTGCCGGGAAAGCGAAAATCCCAGACAACTGCCGATACGTACAGGCCTGAGCCTCCGACGAGAATAGGCACGGCACCATTGCCGATGACCTGGGTGATGGCCGCACGCGCGTCTTGCTGGTAACGGGCTACGCTCGCCTCCTCGGTCGGATCAAGCACATCGAGCAGGTGATGCGGGATGCCGCGGCGCTCG
>JAODLU010000211.1 GCA_025464125.1 Microbacteriaceae bacterium
GCACGAGTGGTGGGCAGGGTTCGTGAGGCTCGGGTTCCTGCTGCTCGCGGCGGTGCTGAGTGCAGCATTCTTCCTGCTCGTGCCGCGCCGCGAGACCTGGATCACCGGCTTTGGGCAGGCGACGATGTACATCTACCTGCTGCACAGCTTCATCCTCTATCCGCTGCGGGAGACGGGGGTGCTTCAGGATGAGGCAGGCACGCCACTGTTCCTGGTCGCGATCGTGCTCGCCGCCATTGGTATTTCGATTGCGCTGACAGCGCCCGGCATCCGATGGCTGTTCAGGCCGCTCATCGAGCCGAAGCCCAGATGGCTCTTCATTCGGCTGGCGAAAGAACCGGTCGGACCGTCAAAGACAGACCCAACCGGCTCTCGTCGCCGTTGAATGGTAGTCGGCCCGATAGCTGGCGCTACTCGGCCGCGACCTTCGGCGCAGCCGCTGGCGGCCCGCCGTGGAGGTTCACGTGTTTCGGCAGCATGAACACCAGGGCGAATGCCACGATCGCGAAGATTGCGCTTACCATCAGCGCGAGGGACGCGCTGTGACCGAAGCCCTCAGCCACGTTTTTCGTCGCGATTTCTGAAATCGCATGCTTGACGGCGTCGGCCCCTGCCGCCCCATACTTCTTGCCAGCTTCAGCGATCTGGGTGGCGGTCGGCTTCGCGATCGAGAGCGACCCGAAGAACACGCTACCGATCACGGCAATGCCGATGGCGCTGCCGATGCGCTGCACGGTACCGACCACGCCGCTCGCGGCTCCGGCTTCCGCCGGGTCGACTGTGGCAGTGATAAAGCGGGCATTCGGGGCGATAAAGAGGCCGCTGCCCACGCCTGCTACCGCCAGCGGGGCGAGAAGGGCCCAGTTGGTGAGGTCGGTCGCAGGAACGAGCAGGAGCACCAGCCACAGTGCGATCAGGCCGAGCGCCACCGCAGCGACGCCGATCACGAGCACTGTGCGACCGAGACGCACGGCCAGCCTGTCGCTCTGGGAGGCGCCAACGATGCTGCCGAGTGCGAACGGGATCGAGACAAGCCCGGACTCCAGCGCGGTGTGGCCTAGACCTGCCTGCCAAAATATCGAGATGGTGAAGAAAATGCTGGTGAATGCTGCGAAGTAGACCATTGCGAGCACGACACCACCAGAGAACGATGGGTGCGAAAACAGATGGGGCGGCACGAGTGCTTCGGCACCCTTAGCAGCCACCCTGCGCTCCCAGAACGCGAACAGGACGAGCAGCACGACTCCGCCTACGAGGCTGATGTATGTCCACGCAGGCCAGCCCGTCGTCTCTCCTTCGATCAGCGGAACCAGGATGGCGACCAATGCCGCGCTCGCGAGCAGCAGCCCGACGATGTCGGTCGACAGGCGCTTGCCCTCTGAGCCCTTCGGCAACAGCACGACGGCAGCGATGAGCGCGATGATGCCGAGCGGCAGGTTCACAAAGAAGATGTACCGCCATCCGGTGTCGTTTCCGAAGGCCTGGATGATCAGGCCACCGGCCAACGGCCCCAGGGCGGTCGAGATGCCGATAACGGCCCCGAGGATGGCGAACGCCTTGCCGCGCACCCGTGGGGCGAAGAGCAGCTGGATGAATGCGGTGACGGGTGGGAAGAAGATGCCGCCACCGAGTCCCTGTACGACCCTGGAGACGATCAGTTGCACGTCGTTCTGCGCCAGGCCACAGGCGATGCTCGCCGCTGTGAATATCGCAAGGCCCGTGAAGAACACCCACTTGTGGCCGAAACGGTCGCCGATGCGGCCCGCGGGGATGAGCGCAAGGCCGAAGGCCAGTGCGTAGCCGGAGATGATCCAGGAGATCGTGGCCTCCGACGCGTCGAGACTGGTGCGAATCGTGGGCAATGCCACGTTCACGATGGTCGTGTCGAGCAGGGACATGAATATGCCCAGCAACAACACGGCGAGCGCGAGCCAGGTTCGGCGCGGGATGGCCGGAGCCGCCTGTGCCGACAACGATGGACTGGTCATGATGGGTCCTTTCGGGATTTTTCGTCTGAAATGATCTCGGGCAGCGCCGCGAGCAGTTCTTCGTGCCATTCGAGTTCGGATCGCCAGCGGGCGGCCTGGTGTTTGAGCGACCACTGTTCGGCGATGGTGAGGTGGTGGGCGATGCGCTCGACATGCTCAGTGCTCGTGCGAGCAGTCTCCCTGAGGCGTGCGACACGGTTGGCAATGAGTGCCGGCAGGTCGTCGAGCTGGTCGCGATCGAGGCGCGCGAGCGCGAGGTTGAATGGGTCGGCCTTGATCACAATCTCGGTGAGAGCCTCGAGACGGATGTGGTCGAGCATGCTGTGGCCGGAGCCGGTTATGCGGTACACCATGCGTTCCGGATAGTTTCCATGCTTCTCGACCCTGTCTTCTTCGATCAGCCCCTCGGTATCCAGGCGCTTGATGGCCCCATAGACGGCGCCGACAGTGAAATCTGTCCACTCGTCAATGTGCTCTTCTTCTGCGAGCAATCTGAGTGCATGACCGTGCATCGGGCCGCGCTCGTCGAGCGAGCCGAGAATGAACAGTCGTATGGATGACACTCGAGTACTCTCGCATGAGTAGTCTCGTGTGTCAACTCGTCCGTTACCCCATATGTCGGCAGGTATTGCCGCTTCACGGCGTGGTACTTAGGCTCGCTTTCACGAGGGCCGACCGACCCGCCCCACCCGATTTTCAAGGAGTACACCGTGACCGACACCTCAGCCTGGACGTTCGAAACCAAACAGATCCACACCGGAGCGGCACCGGACCCCGTGACCAACGCACGCGCGACGCCGATCTACCAGACCACGTCATACGTGTTCAACAGCGCGGAGCACGCCAAGAACCTCTTCGCTCTGGCCGAGTTCGGCAACATCTACACACGCATCCAGAACCCGACCCAGAACGTCGTCGAAGAGCGCGTCGCAGCGCTCGAGGGCGGCACTGCTGCCCTTCTCGTCGCATCGGGCCAGGCCGCAGAGACGCTCGCAGTGCTCAACATCGCCCAGGCCGGTGACCACATCGTCTCGTCGTCCTCGATCTACGGCGGCACGTACAACCTGTTCAAGTACACGCTCGCGAAGCTCGGCATCGAGACCACCTTCGTCGAGAACCAGGATGACGCTGACGAGTGGGCACGCGCGGTACGCCCGAACACGAAACTCTTCTTCGCTGAGACCATCGGCAACCCGAAGATCAACATCCTCGACATCAGGCTCGTCGCGGATATCGCCCACCAGAACGGCGTGCCGCTCATCGTGGACAACACGATCGCCACGCCGTACCTGATCCGCCCGTTCGAGCACGGAGCCGACATCGTGGTGCACTCGGCCACGAAGTTCCTCGGTGGCCACGGAACGGTCATCGGCGGAGTCATCGTCGACGGCGGAAAGTTCAAGTGGTCGGAGAACGCGGCGAAGTTCCCCGGGTTGAACACGCCCGACGAGTCGTACCACGGGGTCGTCTACACCCAGGCGCTCGGCGACGGCATCGCCTACATCATCAAGGCGCGCGTGCAACTGCTCCGCGACCTCGGCGCGTCCATCGCCCCCGCGAGCGCCTGGCAGCTCATCCAGGGCATCGAGACACTGTCGCTGCGCATCGAGCGCCACGTGCAGAACGCCCAGGAAGTGGCGGAGTGGCTCGACAACCACGACGACGTCGCCACCGTGTACTACGCCGGGCTGCCGTCGAGCCCCTGGTACGAGGCGGCCAACCGCTACGCACCCAAGGGTGTCGGCGCAGTTCTCTCGTTCGAGCTGAAGGGCGGCGTCGACGCCGGTCGTGCGCTGGTCAACTCGTTGACCCTCTTCTCGCACCTGGCCAACATCGGCGACGTAC
>JAODLU010000052.1 GCA_025464125.1 Microbacteriaceae bacterium
ACGATGCTGCTCTCGTGGACGGTGACGAGGTTGAAGGCCTGCGCGCCGTCGATGCCAGAGAGCGTGCGTGGGGGCGAACTGAGATCCATCGTGTAACAGGTGGCTGCGGCGACCGAAACGGGGATGCCCGCGAAGGTGCTGTGCGTCGTGTAGTGCAGGTGGCCGCCAAGGATGCCGCGGACATCCGTGCCCCGCAGCACCTCCGCCAGCCGCTCCTGCTGCTGCAGCTCGAGTAACGCCATCACGTCGAGGGTGGTGGGAATGGGCGGGTGGTGCAGCGCGAGCAGGGTGCCCTGGGGGGCGGGAGTGGCTAGTTCGGCTGCGAGCCACTCGAGCTGGGCATCCGTCACCGCGCCGTGGTGGTAGCCCGGAACCGTCGTGTCGAGGGCGATGATACGCAGGCCGTTGACGTTGTAGACGCGGTCCTGTGGTTCGTCGGTCTCCGGCTGGTCGAGCAGGTCGGCGGCGAAGCGGTTGCGTTCGTCGTGGTTGCCCATCACCCAGATGACCTGCGCTCCCATGCGCATGGCTGCAGGTTCGACGATCTGGCGCAGGCGACTGTAGGCGTCAGGTTCGCCGGCCTCCGTGAGGTCTCCGGTGAAGACGATGGCCTCTGGCCTGGTTCCGGATTCCTCAAGCTGTTGGATGGCCTGCAGCAGGTTGCGCTGTGTGTCGACCTTGCCGTACAGCGGCTTGCCGCCGCCGAGAAAGTGTGTGTCGCTGATGTGCGCAATGACGTGCGCCGGAGCCGGATACTGGCCGAATTGGGTCACGCGGCCAGACTATTACCGCCCTCAGCCATGACAAACATCGAGGTAGTCTCACAGCATGTCAGCAAGCAGAGGCAGAAAACCCAGTGAGGTCGACCAGCCGCGCTTCGAGGACGGCGGCACCTGGACGCGTGATGCAGACGGAAATGTCGTGATCACCCGGCCAAAGAAGAAGCGGGCCAACCCTCCGATTGACCGTCCGGCCCCTGCCAACGAAAGCGAAGCTGCGGAATAGCACGCGCAGTTTCCCTCAGCCGCGCTTCGTCCACCCGCGCTCGCCTTCTTTCGCCACGTCTTCGAGCTGCAACGAACCGAGCACGGCTCGCACACTGTCAACCGATAGTCCGGATCGAGACGCAATCTCGACAGCTGCACGGGGTGACCTGGTGCTCATCGCATCGAGGACCCGCACGGTATCCGGGGAGTAGCTCGCAATGGCCAGGGTGGCCGCCGCGGGCTGGAGCGGCGCGAGTTCGGCCATCTCTTCGGCACTCGTGACGAGGGTGGCGTCGAATTCACGGATGAGGCGATGGCAGCCAGCCGATGCAGCGCTGGTCACCGGCCCCGGCACGGCTCCGAGGGGCCGCCCTATCGCGGCGGCGTGGCCCGCAGTGTTGAGGGAACCCGATCGCCAGCCGGCCTCGAGCACAATTGTCGCGAGGCTTGCGGCTGCAATGAGTCGATTTCTCTGCAGGAAACGCCACTTGGTGGGTGGAGACCCGCACGGAAGCTCCGACACCACCGCACCGGCGTCCACGATGCGGCCGAGCAGCGCGTCGTGACCACTCGGGTAGAACCGGTCAACGCCGCCTGCCATGAAGGCGATCGTCTGGCCGGAGCTGGCCAGCGCCGCGCGATGTGCCATTCCGTCGATGCCATACGCAGCACCTGAGACGATCGTGTATCCACGGTCGACCAGCCCAGCCGACGCTTCCATAGTGATGTGTTCGCCGTATCCGGTGGCGGCGCGGGCACCCACGAGCGCGATGGACTGCTCCGAGGTCGCGAGGGTCGACTCGTTTCCCCGAAGCCAAAGGGCGATCGGCCCGAAGTCTTCGAGGTCGACAAAGCCCGTCGGCCAGCTCGGGTCACCTGGAATGAGCAGCCTCACCTTGTAGCGGGCGGCCTGTCGGAGGGCGAGAACCGCTGTCGCCGGACTCACCCTGGGCTGCCAGCGGGCGATGCCAGCCTCCAGCTCGGCCAGGGTCGCGGGCTCGGCGGGCATTGCCGCCCGAAGGCGCTTTGCATCCCATTTGTCCGCGATGGCGGTGAGAGCTGCGCCGGCTCCGATCGCGGAGATGAGGCGCCCGGCGACCCTGTCCCCCGGCTCCGCGATGCCGCTCCAGGTGGCCCTCGCGAATCGGTCTTCCATAGCTTTCGCGTCGAGTTGATCTCCGGCGATGGAGCGCACGAGCGGCTCCACGACTGTCGATTCCAGTCCGAACATGGTCATCAGGCGGCTCTCCTCAGGTAAAGCGCGCGACCGACGTGGTCGGCGGTCGGGATCTCAGCTCCATCGAGATCTGCGAGTGTCCATGCCAGACGCAGCACCCGGTCGTAGCCGCGCATCGTGAGCCCGCCGCGCTCAAGGGCCCGGTCGATAGGAGCGGTGGTCGCCGGCGCAAGGCGGGGGCCGCGGCTGCGAAGCCACGACCCGGGCACCTGCGAGTTCAGTCGCCAAGGCGTGCCTTCGAGGCGAGCCGCAGTGCGAGCGCGAGCAGCGCTTACCCTGGCCTTTGCATCGACCGTGCTGGTGCGAGGTGTCTCCTGCGACATCCGCAGCTTGGCAGCGGTGATCCTGGCCACCCTCAGCTGGATATCGATGCGATCGAGCAGCGGACCCGAGAGTCTCGCAAGATAGCGCCTTCGCGCCGTCGGAGGGCACGCGCATTCCGAGTCTTTAGCTCCGTACTGGCCGCAGGGGCACGGATTGGCCGCCATAACCAGCTGGAAGCTGCCGGGAAAGTGGGCGACCGCATTGGCTCGGTGGATGCTGATGACGCCGGATTCGAGCGGTTGGCGCAGGGCGTCGAGCACGGCACGCGGAAATTCCGGAGCTTCGTCCAGAAATAAAATTCCATGAGAGGCGCGGGCGGCAGCGCCCGGGCGGATCACTCCGCTGCCACCGCCGACAAGCGATGCCGCCGTTGCAGTGTGGTGCGGCGCCTCGAACGGCGGCCGGGTGATGAGGGTCGACCCGACGGGCAGCCCGGATAGCGATCGCAACGAACTCACGTCGAGGGCGGCCTGGGGATCCAGGTCGGGAAGCAGCCCTGGCAGTCGGGCGGCAAGCATTGTCTTGCCCGCGCCGGGTGGCCCGAGGAGCAACACGTGGTGGCCGCCGGCCGCCGCGACCATCATCGCCTCGACCGCGTCTTCGTTGCCGACAACTTCAGCGAGGTCGAGGTGCTCGTCCACCCTCTCGACTGCTGCGGGTGCGGCAATGGGCTCCACAACGACTGGGGTGAAATCGCCTCCGTGCCAAATGGCGGCGTCACGCAGGGAGGCCACTCCTACCACCCGAACACCGGGAACGAGCGAGGCCTCGTCTGCGTTGCCGGATGGCACCATGACCGTCGACGCTCCCGCGCGGCTCGCCGCGAGAACTGCCGGCAGAATCCCTGGCACAGGTCGAAGCCGGCCGTCGAGACCCAGTTCGCCGAGATGCACGACCGCCTCGACCGAGGTCGCGGAGATTGTGCCAGAGGCCGCGAGGGCGGCAACAGCGATGCCCAAATCGAACCCTGACCCGTGTTTCGGAAGCGAAGCCGGAGACAGGTTGATCGTGAGCTTGCGATTCGGCAGCGCGCAACCTGAGTTGGTTGCCGCTGCGCGAACGCGGTCCCGTGCTTCGCCGAGCGCGGCATCCGGTAGCCCGATCAGGACAAACGATGGAAGGTTGCTCGACAGGTCGACCTCGATCTCGACGATGGAGCCGGCAAGCCCGATGAGGGCAACTGCTGAGGTGCGGCCGATCGGCATCAGAACACCCTCTCGAGGTGCTCGACAGTCGGCACGCCAGACGACGGCAGAACGACGGCGACCGCGTCGATTCGGATGCTGTCGTAAGACCCTGGATGCGCCTCGCACCACGCTGCAGCCAGCCGTCTCACTCGAGCAAGTTTCGTTGCAGTTATCGACTCGAATGGATGCCCGAACGCGAGCCCCGACCGCGTCTTGACCTCCACGAACACCGTCTCCCTGCCATCGACGGCGACGATGTCGATCTCACCCTGCGAACACCGCCAGTTGCGTTCGATAACGAGGTAACCACGGGTGATGAGCGCTGCTGCCGCTACGTCTTCGCCGCGCCTGCCGAGGATGTCTTTCGCTGCCATGGGGCAAGAATGCGGCTTGCGAGCGCGTGACGTTCAAGCGCGGCGACACCGGAAGGATCAGCCGAAATGGCAACCCCTGTGCAGGATCAGTCCTGGGCGATCTCCGCCAGTACTGCTCGCGCCGCGCGTTTCGCTGCAGCGACAACAGCCTCATCCGGGTACTGCGAGTGGGAGCTGGCCTGCACAGCCGCGTTGATGGAGAGCAGCGCCATCCTGAGCAGCACCGCGTTCTCGGATGACGGGTTGGGCAGCAGCTTC
>JAODLU010000165.1 GCA_025464125.1 Microbacteriaceae bacterium
ACATAGCGACGGCGTGGTGGCTGGTCACTCTTCCCGGCCTCGTGATCGTCGTGACAGTGCTGTCAGCCAACCGGATCAGTCGTGCATTCGACCCCGACCAGAAGGTGATCGTATGAGTGAACTCGCCCTCGACATCCGGGGCCTCCATGTCGAATATCGCACCCGTGCCGGCTACAGCACCGCGCTGGAGGACGCCACGCTGACGGTCGCGCAGGGAGAAGTGGTGGCTCTCGTCGGGGAGTCCGGGTCGGGCAAGACGACTCTCGGAATGGCGGCGCTCGGGCTGCTGGCAGGCAACGCAGAGGCACGATACGAGTCGCTGGTGGTGGGCGGCGTGACGGTCGAGGGCTGGTGGGATCCTGTGTGGAAGCAGATCCGCGGGGACGCAGCCGCGCTGGTGCCGCAGGATCCGGGCGTCTCGCTCAACCCGGTGCGTCGCATCGGATCCCAGATGGTGGAAAATCTCGTGAGCCACCGCCTGGCAACGCGGGCCATGGCACTTTCCCGTGCAGCCGAGTCGCTGGCACGGGTCGGAATCGACCGGCCGGAACTGCGTCTCACACAGTATCCACACGAGCTCTCGGGCGGCCAGCAGCAGCGGGTGCTGATCGCCATGGCGTTCTCGTCGAACCCCAAACTGATCGTTGCGGACGAGCCGACTTCCGGCCTCGATGTGACGGTGCAGCGTGTTGTGCTCGACCAGCTGGATGCCCTTCGCACCGAGCACGGCACAGCAGTCCTGTTCATCACCCACGACCTCGCGGTGGCAGCTGAGCGCGCTGACCGCATCGTCGTGCTGCAGGGTGGCCGAATCGTGGAACACGGCGTCACGGCAGAGGTGCTCGCCGATCCCCGCCACGAGTACACCCGCACCCTGCTGGCTGCAGCGCCGTCCTTTTCTGCCGCTCGCCTGGCACCAGCGAGGTTGCCCATCGTGCCTGCGTCCCGGCAGGAGGAGGCGCTGCTCACGGTCACCGATGCCGTCAAGACATACAACAGGCACAGTCGCGACCGCGTTACCGCAGTCGATGGCGTGAGCATCAGGGTTCCGCGTGGCAGCACAGTCGGAGTGGTAGGCGAGTCAGGTTCGGGAAAGTCCACCCTGGCAAGGCTTCTGGTTTCGCTCGAACGTGCAGATTCAGGTGATTTCAGGCTGGCTGGCGAGACCATTCCTGACAGGGGTTTTAAAGCACTCAGGCAGCTTCACCGTCGCGTGCAGCTCGTCTACCAGAATCCTTACGCATCGCTCGATCCGCGTTTCACCGTCGGCCAGACGGTCGCAGAGCCTCTTCACAACTTCGAGCGACTGGACAGGCGGGAGCTGCAGTCCAGGGTCGCCACTGCCCTGGATGACGTCGCGTTGCCTGCTTCGTACGCGAAGCGGTATCCGTCTGAGCTTTCCGGAGGGCAGCGGCAACGGGTGAGCATCGCGCGCAGTCTCATCCTGCGACCGGAGCTCGTCGTGCTCGACGAACCGGTGTCGGCACTGGACGTCTCAGTGCAGGCACAGATCCTGCAGCTGCTTGTCGACCTGCAGGCAGAGCACGGCCTCACCTACGTCTTCATCTCGCACGACCTCTCCGTGGTCCGGCTCGTGGCAGACACCGTATACGTGCTGGCCGACGGAAAAGTGGTCGAGCACGGCGGCACTGAAGACGTCTTCGAGAGACCCAAGTCGGACTACACAGTGCGGCTCATCGATGCCATCCCGGGGCGCACACTGCGCGTCGACGACCAAGGAGCAATGACCAGGGTATGACCAGACGATATGTAATCATCGGCGCGGGCGCGATCGGCGCCCACCTCGCCGCACAGCTGACTGTGGCGGGAGTTGCAGCAGTTCTCGTTGCCCGCGGCGCCCAACTGCAGGCACTGCGTTCCGCGCCTCTCGTGCTGCGCAAGCCTGACGGCGACGAGCGGGTCGCGCTCGCGGTTGTGGCAGACACGGCAGAAGCAGGATTGGGTGCCGACGACGTACTCATTCTCGCGGTGAAGACGCAGGATGCGGAGTCGGCACTGGCCGAACTGGCCTGGCAGCCGCTTCATGACGCCCCCGACCTCGTCGCGGCCGACCTGCCGCTCGTCGTTCTGCAGAACGGTGTGGCAACAGAGGAATTCGCCCGACGCAGGTTCGGCAGGGTGGTCTCGGTCGCAACCGTCGTGCCGGTGAACTTTCTCGAGCCTGGAGTGGTGATCCCATACGCCGGCAACGGCACGGGGTATTTCCAGCTGGGGGCCCTCGACGGCAGGCAGGAGGCCGACGCTGAACTCGTCGCGTCGGTAGCCGCTGACTTCACGAATGCCGGCTACATCGTGAAGGTTCGGCAGGACATCACACTCCGCAAGCACGACAAGCTATTGCACAACATCACGAACGCCGTGCACGTTTTCGCTGGCAGTGACGAAGACCGTGCGCGTCTCAGCGAAGGGCTGGAGGCAGAGGCGCGCGGCGTTCTGGCCGCCGCGGGGTTCGACCTCGACATTGCCGCAGATGTCGATCTCGGCCAGGCGATCGGCGGCGGGCGTGCCCCGGCTGAGCCCACGGCCGATCGCCCGGCATTCCGCGGTTCGACCTGGCAGAACTTCGCCAAAAAGACCCGCAGCGAGATCGATTACCTGAACGGCGAGATCGTGTGGATCGGCCGTCGAGTGGGTGTCGCGACGCCGCTGAACGAGCGCGTGCAGCGCATTCTCGGCCGGTCGAGCGCGATCGGTGAAGGTCCGGCAACGCACAACATCAGCGAAGTTTTCGACCTCGTGTCCGCAGAAAGGAACTAGAACCCATGCCGAACGAACCAGTAACCCTGCTGCCTCCGTCCAGCCAGCAGGATCCGAAGAACGGCTTCACGCTCGCCTTCCTCACGAATGGGGCCTTCACTCCGGAGGGCCCTGGCGGCGCGAAGCGCGGCCACAAGGAGATCATCGACCTGTTCAAGGTCGCCGAGCAGTTGGGCTACGACCGCGGCTGGGTGCGCAATCGACACTTTGACAACTACTCCTCCTCGCCGCTCACGATTATTGCTGCGGCTGCCCAGCACACCAGCCGCATCCGGCTCGGCACGGCGATCATCCCCGTCGGCTACGAGGATCCGATCCGGCTGGCAGAGGACGCCGCGACCGTCGACCTGCTCGCAGATGAGCGACTCGAGCTCGGCATCGCGACGGGAATCCCCGGTTTCGGCGACATCTTCGGCTCCGGCGTTGGGCCGCAGGATTTCAAACGGTACGCAGGGCAGAAGGTTGAGCGGTTCCTCGACGCCATCGGTGGCACAGTGCTCGGCCGGGCCTCCGTAGAGCAGGGCAAGCCGGCAGTCGCGGCAGACCTGTCGGCGGAGCGGCTGCACGGGCCGAGCCTGCAGGACCCGGCAGGCACGGGCATCCCCTATTACGCACGTCCGTACAGCGAGAGCCTGCGCGGGCGCATCTGGTACGGCCCTGGCAGCGTCGAGAGCGCTGAGGTGGCGGCACGACAGGGTCTCGACCTTCTGATGTCCGCGATCGGCCCGGCGATAGGACTCGGCTTCGAGGCTGGGCAGCGCGCCCAGATCGACGCGCACCGGGCAGCATGGACCCGCACCGACCGAGCACCGCGCTCATCGGCGTCTCGCCTGTTCTTTCCCTTCGTCAACGACCGGCAGCGCAGGCTGTACCAGGACTATGCCGACCTGCGTAATGAGTACGGGCCAGCGGCGTCGCGTCCGCCAGGCGCCCTTGCACCTGTACCGTTCGAGGAGCGCAGCAAAGAGCCGGCTGCGAAGCCCGTCGTGCCCGGCCTGCTGTCGCCGGTGGTCGTGGCTGAGCCTGCAGAAATCATCGAATACCTGCGGTCTGATGTCGCGGTGCAGGCAGCTGGCGAGCTCAGCATCTTCCTTCCGCCGGGGTTCACTCACGCCGAGAACCTCGAGCTGCTCGAGAACATCGCAACCCTCGTGGCGTCGCAGCTGGGCTGGACCCCATCGTCGGCCGTGCTGGCATGACGGCCGTGGAGACCGATGCGTTCACCGCACAGTGGAACGACTGG